>JACZSS010000276.1 GCA_022574115.1 Candidatus Heimdallarchaeota archaeon
AATAGGGGAAAGGGCTGGAGAGGTGATCCATGAGGCTGCACTCGCTATGCATTTAAACGCCACCATCGATAAGGTAGCTTCAATGATCCATGCTTTTCCAACCTACAGCGAAGGCATTGCAGGAGCGGCAAATAGTTTGAAAATGGAATAAGATATGTCAAAAGAAATTGTTCTAGATATCGAGACATCGAATACATTCCAGGAAGTGGGGGTGTATGATCCTAAAAAACTCATCATCTCAGTGATTGGAGTTTATTTTTATGATAACGATGAGTATCGTTGCTACGAGGAACATGAATTTGCTGAGCTTTGGCCTCGGCTTGAGCAGGGAGACAGAATAATTGGGTATAACACGAAAGGGTTTGATATTCCTATCATGAATAATTATTACCCCGGTGATCTAATGAAAGTTCCGCAGCTCGACATTATGGAACACGTTCAAAAAGCTTTGGGTCACAGATTAAAGTTGGCTGACGTGGCTGAAGCTTCGATCGGGGTAGGAAAGAGTGGTCACGGGCTCCAGGCGGTAGAATGGTGGCGACAAGGAGAAAAGGAAAAGGTTAAGAGTTATTGTCTTGATGATGTAAGGATTACCAAAGACATTTATGAATACGGCCTAAAGCATAAGGCCTTGGCTTATCATGATTATTCAGGCGATCGAAAAGGATTCCCCGTTGATTTTAAGATGACGCAAGAAGCAGGAGTGATTAATCTAACGATGCCATTTTGAGGGGTAGATATCCACTGTTCCTGTGGATAACCATTTTTTTGACGCACAATATGTAGTGGTCTATAATAAGGTTAGACCACTACATGTAGTGGTTCGACAAAATCGGTGAAGTGGGGACTTATTTTACACCGGTTCACAGAAAGAGCGAGTGGGAGGTGGAGAAAGATGATCTTGTCGATCGTCTTTTTCTATCGCTGAACAGATAGTTCAAAACTTGGAAAAAACTAATTACAAAAAAAGTAATGGAAATTGATTTTGAGACAATGGCACCATCATCCTATGGTATAAATTCGACCACAAACGTCATCATAGAATCAGACGACAAATGGGAGCTGCAGGTCGATATTCGAGCTATGCTAGATCAAAAGGCTGAAGCTTTAGATGCCGCGTTGAATCGAATCTTGGATACTATTGATGGTAAATTAGAAATGAATGTCTCAAAATCTATTGGATTTATTGCCACATCTGAAGATTCCCCATTAGTTAGAGGCGCTTCCCGAGTGTTGGGTCAGCTCGGCTATTCAGACAAACCAGCAGAGCGAGGTGGTGCAACAGATGGTCGCTTCTTTGCTTATCATGAAATTGAAACAATTGATATAGGAGCTATTGGCTATAATGTACATGGGCCGAATGAGACTGTAACAGTCAAATCAATTAGAGATCTTGTAAAATTCTTCGAACTCGTAGTTTATGAGATAGTTAAAGATTACAGAAAATAGAATTGCTAACTTTTTTAACTTAGCCTAAATCACCTCTAAAACCTATCAGTCTTTTCCTTTTAGTTAGATATTTCTAGCAATAAACAACGCAATCCTTAGTCTAACAAGGATTATCCAGCCAAACTCGAATTAGGGATGAAGTCCTACCGAAAATTTTCAAGTCGAATAAGACGTTAGAAATCACTGGATCAACCAGCGACTCCCATACACAAATTCTCAGATTAGACGTCGGTAATTCGTGAATCGTTCTGTTCTGAAATAAGTCAGTTAACCTTGTTATATACCCGTCTAGAGTGACAATTACCTGAAGTACCAGCGACAATTATTAATCGGTTCTATCGATTCAAAAAAATCAATGGACAGATATTGCTGATTCATTAAATTTTCATCACAAACCGAATATTAATAAAACCTATGAGGAATATAAAATATGATTACTCAAAATATCGAGAAATGAAAATGTTGAATATATAAATAAAAAATTATATTCCCCACATAAAAATGGAGTTAAATATAATGTTACAACAAATTCAATTAACAGAAATTGTATCCAAATTCAAATCGTTTGGAATGCCACCAGACCTTGAAGTAGGAGAATCAAAATTTTTCCTAGAATTACTAGATTTAGTTTCAAAGGGAACCCCTGTATCTTCTGATGAGAGTGCAAAAATAGCCTCATCTCTAGGTTTGTCCGAAGAAAAAAAAAGACACTGGATAGAATCGTTTACTGAGAGAGATCAACAGGGTAGGATCGTTGGACTTTTTGGTCTGACACAAAATGAATATGGACATAAATTCGAGATAGATGGTAAGCAATTGTATACTTACTGTGGATGGGACACGCTATTTCTGCCCCAGCTTTTGAATAAAACTGCAAAAGTTGAAGTAGTTGACCGCCAAACAAAAGAAATTGTCAAGGTTGAGATATCACCAAAGGGGGTAATTTCATATTCGCCCACCTCTGCTCTACTTTCAATTGTTTTGCCTAAAGAAAAAATCGACACTTTGCTTCAAGCTTACAATATATTCTGCTCCCACGTCTGGTTCTTTGCCTCAGAGAGTAATCTTAGGGAGTGGTTTATCAATAAAGACTATACACCATTGAAATTTTCACTTGATGAAGGCTTTCAACTTGGATCAGCGGTATTTGGTAAATTCAAGCTATTTGTATCGGAGTTTAATTGATAGATCATCAATCGAACCTAAAATACATGTCTGATAATATGATCGTTCATTTACCAATGATCCGAAATAATTAAAGAGAGTGTCGCATTCAATTCTACATGAAGTATGCAATTTTTGGCCCGACAGGTATTACTGTTTCACGACTCTGTTTAGGCATGATGTCCTACGGCAATGGCCAAGACTGGATGCTGGAAATTGATGACGCGAAACCTTTTGTGGATAAAGCCATCGATCTTGGAATTAATTTTTTTGATACTGCGAATGTTTACTCCCGTGGTAGATCTGAAGAAATCACAGGAGAATTGCTAAAGGGACACCGTGATGATGTTGTAATTGCTTCCAAGGTTCGCTTCGCAATGGGTGAGGGACGTAATGACAAAGGTTTGAACCGATATCATATGACAAGACAAATCAAAGCTAGTCTAACTAGACTTCAAATTGATTTTATAGATCTGTATCAAATTCATAGATGGGATTACAATACTGATATTGAATTGGTCATGCGGTCTCTAAACCATCTGATTGATCAAGGCAAGGTATCGCATATTGGTGCGTCATCGATGTATGCATGGGAACTGGCCAAAGCACAACACATATCCGAGCAACTAGGCTTAGAAAAATTCGTCTCGATGCAAAATCACTACAATGCAATGTATCGAGAGGAAGAAAGGGAAGTCATACCATTTTGTCTTGATCAGAATATTGCAGTTATACCATGGTCTCCTTTGGCTCGAGGTTTTCTTTCAGGCAAGTACAAACGTGATCAAGAAGTAAAAGGTACACGACTTCAAACTGACCCGTACTTGAAGGGGCGTTATTTCAGAGATAATGACTTCGACATTGTTGAAATAGTAGAAGAGATTGCCAAACAGATGGATGTCACTTCTGCTCAGGTTGCCTTGAGTTGGCTTTTGCATCAGCCAGGTGTCACCTCACCTATTATAGGAGCAACGAAGCTTGAACACCTACAGGAGGCAGCTGATGCAGTTGAATTGCGAATGGACTCAGACCACCTTAAACGAATCGATGAGGTTTATATCCCACGACCAGTAACCGGTCACAGCTACCTTCAACCGGATGCAATGGTTTCAGTTAAGAAATAATCAGTCGATATTGTTAATCATCGTATAACCTACAAGTGTCAAACTTTAATAATTTCGTATCTACCAGAAGATGTGGGAATTAAGATAGAGGAAGACAGAATAAGCTCTGAAGGTAGTTCTAGGTTTGAATTAGATGAAAAATCCTCGGAGGAACAAAATCTCTTAAATCCAACAAACCCATTCATCATTGCTTATCAAGGTCTTACATATCTACACAATCAAGCTTTATTACCCATTGTCGCACTTGGACTGGTTAATATTTACAACATTGTAGTTTTCCGGACCGAAGCCGGAAAGGAAATCTACACCCTCGTTCCTCTGATTATGTTAGTCTTTGCATATTTGACGACTTACTGGAAAACATTGGAGGAAGAGTACAATATCTACAGGATTTTAGCAGGTTTTACCTTAGTAAGTTTCGCATTGTTAATTGATTTAATTGTATCTGTCAGCTATATTCCATCAACTAGTGTTCGAGGTTTTGATTTGGAATCGTTACCCACATTAATTCTTGATCTAGTAGCAATTGGATCTCTTGTATTCTGGATTAACCAGAATAAGCAACCGCTGCTAATAAAACTAGGAAGAGATGTAAACCCGGTTATCGAAGACCAACCGAATAAAAAACTAGACAATCATGTTTTTGCTAAGCCACCAGAAGCTCAAAATGAGGAAACCGATGATGAGCAGCTAGATCCTATTCACGAGAAATAAAAACGACTTCTTCCCTGAGCTTTGTCGCGTAAGAAACCATCAAATCGAAGAACGTGAAATACGCGCGATGAACTAAACTTTCACGGTCCTTGAGCAATCTGTCTACCACCCCATTTTTTCCAAAATACCCAGTTAGAAGCCGGTCCTTTTCCAATCCCATTTGCTGCAACAATTGATCCCTTTATCCAAGTTAGGTTTTGGATAGTCTTGTGTAATTTGAACGCATTACCAACATTGTGCTGGTAACATTGCTTAGCCAGTTAAAATCGACAACTCAATAAACTCCTCCTTTTGTCATATTATCTCTATTTTACCAAATGCATAATCCATTGGAATGGGACTTTTGGGAGCCTTTCGTCGAGGGTCCCTCAGGGCTGAAAGCTCTTTTTCCAGAATTCGCGGCCGATCCGGACGCCGACCGAGACGACGCCCTCCTGAAGCCTTGTCGGCCCGATCTCGTCATAAGGGCCCAGCCGCCGCTCTCCGATCGACAGGTATCGGCCCGTCGCAGAGCTCGACTCGCCGCTCTGCGGCTCCGATCGTCCCGTGCC
>JACZSS010000004.1 GCA_022574115.1 Candidatus Heimdallarchaeota archaeon
GTAACGTTTCGTAGAATTAGAAAGATATTTTCGACCATAAATGCTATCGGTACAGAGGATATGACCAAACTGGAGGCAAGAATGACTCAGATCGAGCGACAGGCTGAGTACGCCTTTGAGACGAAATTAGGACTCGCCCACCAGAACAATCTCGACCTGCTGCGGGAAGTTACAGATGCTGGACGCCCTTCTTTAACCGAACTAAGGGGTTTAATTCGCAACTATGAGTGGTTAACCAAAGAGAATGGAGTCGATCCTGAAGCAATCTTTGTGTCTTGGAATTTAGATGTCAACGGTATGGATCACATGTTTGTAGTAAAAGGTGATACTGCAGAGGAGAGTTACGTCGTATTTGGGGAAATCAAGTCAACCGCAGCCGGGAAAGGTTCTCCCTTCTCGACGAGGAGCGATCATTTGGGAAATCTTGCCCCATATCAAGCGTATGACCTCTGGAGAAAATGGAGTGTCAGCGGTGTTAAGATGCTCAACCAAATGGTCAACCATCCCAGCTTTACGGGTGATATGGTGCGGCACATCTATGAGGATGTTCTATCTAGATTTGCTCGCTGGGTTCATATTTTTGAAGTTGACGGTATTTTCGTAGAGATCAGAGACCCAAGCTCATTTTGGAGAACTCCTTTTGCCTTATTGATGGAGTCAGAAGATGGAACATTGAAACGCCTCATCATCATAGATGCAAAAGAAGTCCAGACATTGGATCGTGGGGAGGTTCCGAGAAGAATTCTGGCACAGATGAATCTTCACGGATTTGAACCTGACACAGCACTTTGGTCAATTCTTCCAGATAAGGCGTTTAGACTCGATAGTGGTTTAGACAGACTATATGACCCATTGCGCCGTCAGATCTATCAATTCCCTGTTAGGGGTACATCCGTCGATCCGACCAACGAACTAGCGTTGGCATTCAGACTGCAAGGATTTGCTATCCCATTCGAGATAAAAATAGGCAACGAATTTGTAAGGCTTCGATTTTCAGGATTGTATTCTGGGGATTTGACAGCCAACCAGGCATCAAAACTAAGAACAAAACTATCTGAAGTACCGGATCTTAAGGATTCGGTGATGCCCGTATGGAGGTGTGATTCATCAGGCTGTCAGACACTTACAGTCATCTGGAAAGGTCCTCCGACTCTAAGCCATACCCGCTACTTATCTACCCATGTGGTTTCACCTGGTAATAAGGCTGAAGCCCCATTTTATAGCGGACTCAGAGATGGTGACCATGATATCTTTGCATTAGGAATACAATCCGGAGGTCAAGCGAAGCGATGGGGTTTTATTGCCGAAAAGCATGTGGAGATCCCAGGTAACAAGGTTGAGGTGACACCTGTACTGGTGGAAATGAAATTTGACACCGCAGTAGATCGAAAAGATGCTTTTTGGAGAATGGAAAGAATTGTCACGGGCAACGATGATCCTAATTTGGATTATTTTGGCATTGAGTATAGCCCAAGAGATGGAGCTGCCATCTCAGAAACACGTACAGCTATTGCTCGAGCACCAGTCCGAAGTACAGCGTCTACGAGAGGTTTGGACGAGTGGGGCAACCAAATTCCGGATAATACAAGCCCCGTAGTTAGTAATGTCATGTCGGATAAAATCCGCGGGATAGCTGGTCTACAAGCGTATCGTATCACCCCAGCTGGTATACGTGACGTTCAAATTCCGGACAGGATTGGATATGGTCTAAGTAGATGGGATTCCCTCATGAGAGATGAAGTCGATCCTTCGACCGGAGTGAACTACTTTGGACAGACTCAAGCTCAGTTGGATGAACAGATCACATTAGTCAGCAGCATTAGAAACCCGGATGCCGACTTGTGGAACATTACACCGGAAACGTTTGAAGCACTTCCCAGAGTACAACAGGAGGAATTGATCGCCGAGTATCGGGCCTCTCTCTCAACTAGGCTAGTTGATGATCATGTTGAACAATTTATGGGAAAAATCAGTGACCGATCCAGTCTAATCGGTTTCCTCAGTCGCTATCCTGTTGATGAGCAAGATTTTGTTAGTGATATGTTTGGATTCTTCTTTTCAAGTTTCGTAGGTTTCGGTATATCCGCATCCCTAGATTTTATAGGTTTAAATCCATTATTACCATCAGTTCCAGCAAAAGTTTCCCTACTGATTGGATCCTTAGTGGGTTTAGTCTCAGCAACATACTTTTCAGATGACTTAATTGATCTGACAAGTTTTGGGCTCGGGTTTGTGTTCAATATAATTGGAGCAATTCTCTCTGCAGGAGGTCGACCTGGTCTATCAATTAGTTTCGGGGTAAACGCCCTCTTGATGATCTATTCGTTAGTGTGGATGCTAATGTTCCTCTTCAGGCTGGACCTTGGGTGATTGTTATGAGAACAAATCTTGAAGATAAAGATCGGCGAAATACAATGGAAGGTCGAAGTAGTTTAATTTCATTAGGAATTGCTGTTTTAATTATTTTTGGACTTATCGTTTTTTATTATCTTATAGTGATCAAAGAACAGCTAAGCTCAACAATACTTTTGATTTTCGTTCCATTTGCCCTTCTATCATCTTTCTATCTGGGAACACATGCATACAGAGTATTTAAAGCTGTTATCAACGAAGAAGGAAATCTACACGATAAAAGATAGACTAACTGATGATTACGCGGTCATATAAGATAATAAAATTTAACGAATTATCCATATAAGCAGTAATCATTCAAGCATTCCTCAATTAAATCTACCTTAAAGTTAACTATTCTTAAGTTTCACACAACTTCACGAAAATCGGAATTGTGCAAAAGTCCGGAGTTTGATACTAGTTCATGGATTAATGTCCCGGGATAGTACGAGTAGTGATGTCCACGTGACGTATTAACCAGATAAACAATCTAGAAGTTAAGCGAGTTGAATTTTCTCATATGCACTTCAATATCATCAATGATGTATCTCGTAGTTGTTTTGATGCTGGCATGATCGATCCATCTTGAAGGGGTTGTGGACCAAGAAAGTGCATAAATTGGGAGAAAATGGATCTAGAAGGTACAAAATCCCCAAATCCACATGCTTGACGTCCAGTGTCATTGGCAGCCAAGTATGCACAAAGTGCGTCAAGGGATCCCATTGCCTTGATGTGATAGATGAGTATCGATCGATTGCATGACAAACTCCGTTTTCTCAAGACTTTGTTGTACCATTATCCACTCATCCTTTCTAGCCACGAACTGTTCTAGCTTGTTGATTGAATATTCATGAAAAATACCGTTGGGGAGAATAGCAAATCGAGACTGCCGTAATAAAATTGAGTGAGATAGATTCTCAACCTCTCTCTACGTGTACGAACTGGATCCACTGAGATCCTGATCAACGCTACTAGTTCTCCCGCCCTTACTTCATCAAAACCTTCAGTCTTACTCTCCAAGTCAAGTAGTTGTTCAACATCTTATTTTCCTTCTATTTTACACTTTTCAAGTTGATATTTCATCGACAGCTTCCTGTAAGTCGAGAAGATATGACTTTTTTCATGACTGTTAAACGCCCTATGCGTCTCGCTGTTGAGAAGAGCCTGGAGAATTGCTTCACATTGAGAGAATTTGTAGGAAATGGCAGAGTTCGAGATTCGAGTCCCAGGTATATCTGTGGAAAATTCTCTAATCAGAGGAGCTTATTCAATAGATCGAGTAATTGTTGCACTATTTCCCATTTCACATGAAAACACCTCTCAGGATATATAATAAAGAGTGTGAAGTTAATTTTATGTGGTGACCGTCGATGAATGTTCGATTCAAATCATAATACACACAAAGAAAAAGTGGGTCATCTGAGGGTCAAAAACTTGGATCGTGTAGGTTCAGAGCATATAGATAACCTATAGCACCGTATCAGTTAAAATCGGAAGATTTACTAGCCAAATAAGTGAATGATCAGTGAACGATTGACAGCAGAGAAATCATAAGACCTAACAAATATTACTTTTCCTTGAGGTCGTGACACTTCGAGATTTGGTTGAGCTTCAAAGATATCACAACAGGGTAATCTTATTATATTACAGTCCAAACCAATCAGTTGTATTTATGTTGCCAAGATCTGGGGTTGAATACGCGTGAATGCAGCAAACAATGACCAGCGTCCTAAAATTGTCCGGGTAGGGCGACTCAAGAGGTCGCAACGCTACCATCGAAATTTCAAGGGGATGCGTGCTGATGAAGGACCTAAACATAGTTTTGAAACACCCCGAAAACAAACTGCTAGAAAATGGCTGATTCATGCCTTATTCTGGATCTTGATGGTGATGTTATTCTTCCTCATTTACTTGATCCCAAATCAGTCAATCGGACCAAAAATAATTGCTGCAATCGTTATTCTAATTTTTTTGGTATTTTTCTCCGTCAACAGATCGTGGATGTTTTACCAGATTAACTCCACGGTAGTATTTGTAGTACTACTGGCGCTAATTGTACTTGAGAGCATTGCTTATGTAACCTATGAGGGAGTCAAGGTAATACAAGATCAGTCAGCCAAACGATCTAGATATCTGTTTCCACTGCTATTAATAATCATCCTCCTGATGGGTATCGGTTTAATCTATTTGAGTCGTAGTCCAGATCCAACCATATATATCATGCAAGACGTGGTAAATACAGAAAATACTGCAACCCGTAACAATATCTTCGCTTCCAGTTCGAGTTCAGGCAATAGTATCACGCTGTATCAGTTTGAAGAATCACAGAATAATCCTTATTCCATTATCGCTACCATTTTAGGAGTTGCCGCTGGGTCAGTTTTGGATTTTGATACAAATGAAAATTTCCTCGTTGCGCAAACTAGTTCGATATCCTTTGGAATATGGGCTCTTGACAATGAGACCAAACAGTATCAAAGTGATAACATAAACCTGTTAATCCACGATATCAGAATATCTGGCGATGGACAATATTTTGCGATTTCAGGAATCACGGGGGATCAAAGATTGTTAAAAATATACCAAGCCAATGGCACACTAAGCCAGACTTATGATCTCGAATTATATTTCGCAAATTCTTGTGAGAATTGCAATATCTCTAGAATTACTTGGACCCAAGATGACAGACATATTCTTTACCTGAGTCAGGACTCCAATTATCTAGTTATCCCGTTTCAATTAGCCACACCACCAACACCAACCGAGGTGACCAAAGTGGATCGATCTCGAGTATTGAATGACTACCATGAAATCCAAAGATTTGAGCTGACGGACTTCGGACTAATTATCATGACTGATAAACAAGTAATCTATGAGGAAAGTTCCAGAGTAGCGACCCATGATTTCGAGGAAAAGGGCGGAATCAATGGTTTTGATGCTTCTGTGAGCCAGATGGCACTCGCCAAGGATGACAATTTAATTACAGTAATATCGCTAGCTGATACACAAAACCAACGTTCTATGAGACTTGATGACACTCAAATCATCCAATTCGTGTATTTTATTGACGAAACTTTCCTGGTTGTCATCTATGTTGATCAAAGTGAGGCGTTCAGTGGCGGGTTTGTGACGTTTGACCTCACCACTCTCGATTATGATCCAGAGATCACATTGCCGTTCGTGTGGGCACTGTTTACAATACTCATGACGTATGCGGTAGTTTGGATCGTCAGTCTCCAATATCTAAAAATCACCAAGCTATTCAAAATAAGGAATTATCGATATTTGATGCCAGATGCAAAAACGACCTATCTTATCGCCGCGATTATCGGGATTTCTTTTGTTGCAGTATATGGGATCAATGTATTAAACAGTGTTCGTAGCCAATTTGGCTATACTCTAATCATTCCATTCTTGATATCGCTTATTTTTCATCAGGTAAAGATCTTTGGAACAGATTACCCGATTGCGAGGATATCTTTTGATCGATTACTTAGGTTTCATCCTTTCTTGTTTTCCTTCAGCGGTGTGCTGATTTGGATAGAACTCTGGGATTTTTTGAGCTCATTTTACGAAGTCGTGCCGAATGTTGACCAGTTTCTGCTGCTGCTAGTTTTCATATACTTGATCATCCTGTTCAATTTGTCCCTCCTCACCAGAATCGGCAAACTGATGAGGTATTATTACCAGCATAATGATAATATAACCAAAGCGGGAATTGTTCTGAGTCGAATCAAAATGAACGGAATTGACTTCATTGACTTTGTCGGTACATCGGATCTCACTTTTACTGCGGATGGATTCTCCAAAGGGTATGAGATTTTAACGCGTGGTCTCGTCAATGGCCATGACCTTATTATGGCTGTTGAGCATGGGTTTTCTGATCTCGACGATTTTAAGATTGAATTCCAACTGCAAGGCCTTAGTTACCAAAAAATAGTGGCTAACGGGTGGGTAAGTGTATCGGCATTTATTGAAGATTTTAGATTGGGTTTTCAGACTCCGACAGAGGCAAAAATGGCGAGGTCAATGAAAGTGACTGGTTTTATTGCATTTGAGAAACAACTTCATAAAAGACAAGCAGTAAGTCTCTCAAAGATCAGATTAGATCGAGCTCGTCGAAGGACCACCGTGTTTACGAGTGAAAAGGAAGCAGAACAGGCAACCGGAGGTGGATTTCATTCACCAGCTGATATGCGATTTGCACACAAACACAAGTTGAGGAACCACAGTGAGATTCAAGACTATCTAGACAGATACGAAATAAGAGCCAAAGAAGGAGAGTTGGAGATGATACGCTTGTCATATTATGGGATATTGTACAACCAATGGTATTCGTTGGACGTGTTCCAACAGGATTTCAAGAAGGGGTTCTACAGCAGAACAGAGGCGAATCATGCCCGTTCGCTAGGATTGGTGGGTGCAGACGAACTAAATCTCTGGTTAACCAAAAACACCGGAAAATCCTTGGTAGAACAGAGGAGTCAGTATCGCACCAGTATTTTTAGGGAAAACTGAACTATGATCAGATCGCGACTACTTGTATTCTGTTTGATCAGCATGCTAAGTGTTCACCCGCTACAGGATCTAAAGATTGAGCGGTCGTTTGATCGCATTTCTCAATCGATGGCAGGATCGTCAATTGGACTGGGTGATTCAAACCAGCCAACGGCACATCTCAATAATGATGCAAATTCATTGGTGGGTGATACCTTTCAGGAGAAAATACGTCGATACATCGATGGAAGACATCCAGAGCGATCGGTAGGTATAAGTGACTTGCTCGAACGATCGCTGGGATTAGCCAACTCACCGGAGACAAAGTATGGGGTGGTAGTCTCCTTTGAGAATGACGAACAGTACGGCTCGTTTACCAATGGACAGGAGCATCTAGTGATGGGTTATATTGAAAATTACCTGTCTCTAAAGCTCGAAGTCAATATCGGAGAGCTAATTGGTATTTTAGATCAGGAGGAATTTCTGTTTATACAGGAGAATATCCCCGCCCGGGCTACCGCAACATTGGTCGAGAATGAGGAAATCTTGGATAGTTACAAGGATGTGATAGGCGTGGACAACTTCTATGCATTGGTCCAAAGTGGAACCCATCCAGGTAATTTGGCACTGTTAGATTCTGGGGTTGACAGGACCCACTCGGCCATCAAAGACCATCTGATCCATCAGATCGATTTTACTGAAAGTGAAGCTCAAGTTCAGATAGGTCGAGATTTTGGACACGGGACAAAAATGGCGGGAATCATGTTTGGGAAACCCATCATTTCCAACTTCTATATCCCCATCACCACCACCGGAGTGGTCAAAAATAGCAGTATTCCAATTACTGCCTTCATTCAGTCCTCGATTCACCTACCTGTGAAAGCAAGCATAGTATGGGACAGAGAATCTGGTTTTACAGGTGCGGTGGTGCTAAATGTGCACAGGAATACTACCGGAGAGCTGGTCTACACCTCTCAAGGAGATCTTGAGACAACACTCGGGGAATATCAATTTAGTTTACAACTACCTCCCGGAGCCTATTATCTGACAATGGGCACAGAGACAGAGACAGCTAATTCTTTCGAATTATTACTGGAGGTACCATATAACGAAAATCAAATTATCTCCCAGCAATTCACCCAAGAAGCACTTATCCACCAATTCTATGGTACAGCCTATAAAAACAAGTTCATATCGGTAAAAGTGTTAGATGATTTTGGCACAGGATCGGTAGGTAGCGTGCTACTCGGCCTCGAATGGGTAAAAGCCAATTATGAACGTTTAGATATTAGGGTGGTAACCTTAGGCTTCACGTTCGAGGAAGATGTTCCAGTTATCAACGCCGCGATCGATGATTTGGTCAGTGTTGGAGTCCAGATTGTAGCGCCTGCAGGGAACAGTGGTGATGGATCAGGGATATACAGTCCTGGGTCGGCAAGGGATGTGTTTACCATAGGGGCACTTGATGGTAATCTACAAGTTGCCGAGTATTCGAGCAGACCTTCCGATGACGAAACGGGTAGTGCCGGTCGAAAACCGGATTTTGTGGTCCCTGGCGGGGACAATCACTACCTTGGAAGGGTTGTACAGCAAATTATCAGCGCCATACCAAATAACAGACCTGAAACACGACGAGAGAATGCGTTCGGATCGGTCTGGGGAACATCAATCGCTGCAGCCATATTCAGTGCTGCTCTATTGGTATTGGTTGATTACCTCCGAATTACTAAGCTACTGACAGCTAGTGGGATAAGGATACATGAATTGCTAAAGAAGCTCCTGAGCTTGTCGTCCTACTTTCCCAAGCACTCCGCAAGTCTCGGGGATATGAATTTGTCAAATCCATATCAAGATGAGGCATATGGATTTGGCATCCCAAATTTTGCAAGAGTTATAACCATGTACCAGTCGACATTAGCGTTGAATCATCCAGAGGAAATAGGTCCAATTTCTGATCCACAAAACTTGATTTTTGCCTGGAAAATAGATGCCCAGAGAGCAATTGCCAAAGACATTTACGTTGATACGACAACAGCTGGTAGGATTACGCTAGTCAATACCAATCCGGCAGATGGGGAAATAATAATAATGCATCAGGAGGAATTCAATGGTAGCAGTAGGTTTACCTTAGCGCTTACATCGGGATTAATCGGACAAATTGACAATTTGGCTATTATCTTGAAATTTAATTCAGCTTTTTTGAATCTTGCAGATGGAGTCGACTATTCGGGTATAACCATGTTTGGCAAGAGACAACCGTTTGTCAATATTACATCACTCAAGATGGATAATATTGTCAATCAGTCATTTCATCTAAGCTTTACTTCCCTTTCCAACAAAGTGGAGTTGTTCATTGATGGAATACCTTCTGGTAACGTATCGAGCGGAGTTAACCTTGATCTAACTCACGGACAACATATGATCGAGATTGTGGAAGTGATTGATAATATTGAATCTCGGGATGCAATCATTGTCGAAGTAGACAGAATCACCCCGTTCATATACAATTCAGTCACAAACGGAAGTAGGATAGATGTCCCGCTAGAAATGGCATTCACCTTCAGTGAAAATATATCGAGATTTCAAGTACAAATCGATAATATCCTCATCAACGACACAAATGATATCGATCGTAGTTCAATCACTTATCTGCTCGTACCAAATGATTTCATGCCGGGTATCCATGACATAAATCTCATGTATTATGACACGGCAGGAAACAAAAATCATCTAGCCTTACTGCTCCAATTTAATCACACATCGTGGGGTAGGACCCATGCTGCAAGCGATCTATTCATCCGTTTAATCGATGATTTGAGCATCAGTTACAGTTTTGAGGCATTTTCTAATTTTCCGGATACAGTTGAGGTCATAAATGGTAACACGACGGTGCTCGAGGAGGAGTGGGACGGTAATACTGTTGTGTTAGACCTTGTACCAACACACTTTGGCTCCAATCAGATTAGTATACGGTTACATACCGTAACTAAGGAAATCTATGAGAAAACGATTGAAATAATCCTGTTGGATGTTACAATCCCACGTATCATTCTTCCCGATTTGTTAGGATCAGCAAAATCGTTGATTGAACTTGATCTCGAAACCACCTATCAGTTTGAAATTATCGTCTCTGACCATCAGCTGGTAGAATTGAGTTATGAAATAAATAAATCCAAGATGACCATGGACATTGACCCCTCTCAATCATTAAACCAGATCAATCAGACGATCAATTTTATCTTGACCGGTGATTTTCAGGACCATGATAAGGACTTTAGTCTGGTGCTGAAAGTATCTGATAAATTTTTCAATTCAAATTACTTCGCGGTGCAGTTTCATTGGTTTGATCATCAAGAACCATTGATAAATGATCTAGCGATCCAGAAATTTACTGAGGGTGAGATTTTTCGACGCACCGTAAGCTGGGTTGAGGCATTTCCAGTGGCACTACTAGTTCGTTTCAATTCAAAGATATTGGTTGACATTCCAATACAGAATAACTCGAAAGTGATTTTTATAGCAAAATTACCACCCGGGTTTAACCAGCTCCAGGTCACTCTGACAGATGTGGCAGGCACATTGGCGGAAAGAACTTTCAATATTATTGTTGACCCAAAAGGTGGTTCAATTTCCACAGAAAAAGCTGGATCGATTTCATGGCTTGGTCCACTGGTATTTTATGCCGTCCTACTAATCATCCGCCGCAAGATTGGTTGGACGAGTGGAATGTCAATGAAGGTGCAAGGGTAAATGATTAGCATGGTCGATCGATCCCACGGGCTGAGACAAATAATGTTGGCTCTACTGTTACTCAGCCAATTATTCTCGTTAGGATTTTTGAACGGTGTAACGAGTAATACTACTACGCCATCACTTGTACCGATGAACCTTCACGAGGGTCTTAATCGCATTGTCGAAGTAGGTGCGATCAATTCCGTGGACGCACAAGACTTTCGCTCTGATACCCGCAGACCACTTGTAGATATTTATCGAGTGAGTACCAATATCTCCCAATCCCTTAATTTTGACCATGTCTCCAAAATTATTACCATATCGAATGATCTATCCAGTACCGCTCTACGTATCCAGTTCAATGTAACCGGATATTCAGTTTTGGGCACGAGAATGATTCAGCTAGGAGGATCAGAGGTTTCACTTGAATTAGACGCCGTTGTTGGTCAGCTTTTTGTGATATATGACGGGAAACCGGCAATATTGACTCGAGATCAGGTTGATGATGGTTTATTCATTTCTTTGTCAGATGGTTCTCATTCAATTATTATTTTATACGCCATGCAGACATTAACCGGGATAGAATATGCGTTTGATGGCCTTGTTATTGAGGTCAATGCCCCTGAAGGTCACTTTGCCACGCAAAGATTGTATTGTGAAGCTGTTCAAACTAGCTTTCCGGCTGCAACGGCACCGATTGCGTTCTGGGATGACAACCCATTTTATCCTCATTGGTATCAGAATTTGACCCACCAACAGACTAATGGTTATACGCCGCTGAAGATAAAGAGTCTGGAAAATGGCTCTTTAGCAGGCACCATAGTCCTTCAAAACCAAGGATACGACACCTTTCAAGGAATGGTTCCATCTTCCTTTGTACATGGCTTAACTTTTCTTACCGATGGTTATAACCTAATTCCCATCCACGAAACACTCTCACTGCAGGTTGTAGACATCATATTTAGGGAAGATAGAAGCGATTTAGGTATAATCACGAGATATACAGCCTCGTTAACCCAACTGGATCTAATTCCGGTCGGTTACTGGCACCAGAACATACCAAATCTACACACTCAAATCATAAATGGCATATCCGACTTTCAGGGTATTTACGAGGCAAAATCGATAAGTGGATCAGGAGTTGTGTTCTCATCATCGTTCGATTTTCTTTTGGTAGCAGAGACAGTACAAATTACTCTAGAAACGAGCACCAAGACCACCTCGAAATTGAATTTTGGAGTAGTGGCACTCCCATTTTTCATTCTGATGATTGGAACAGCGTTGTACATCGCAATATCAGGAATCAAGAAGATATTTCAGCCCAAGTTTGATAATTATTGGAGGAAGCGAGTGAAATGAGTTGGCAGATGATATGGCGGAAGGTTCTGCTGGGAGTGTTAGTGGCAATGTTGATGAATACCAGCGGTGTTCCAGTAAATTCACAAGTTGAAGAGGATTCTTCGTTTATCGTACTTTCAATAGCCGGTGATCGGGTTGGATCTATCCTTGCCAGTTATGTTCAGACCAACTTGGAAAAATATGGCATTACCACGAGCTGGGAACCAGTAAGCAGATTGGACTTCCAGTCGAGACTGGGTAGACAAGAATGGGATGTCTTGATCTCCGAAGAAATCATCCAACATGTGGGTAATCCATTTAGCAGTACAAAAACAAATCTAGCATCAATCGAATTTGTGTGGGATAGGTTGAATGCTGATCCCCGATATGAGAATTATTCAAGACTGCTGGATCTTGTCATCGAAAGTGATTATCATTCGTTGGGAGAAAACTTGAATAACCTTAGGGAGTATTCCTATAACGATTTCTTGATCAATTATCCACTTGTTGAAATTCCCTACACACAACACGGCGATTACACGCTACCTAACCTACTTTCCTACGATGGTGTATTCAGCTATGTGATTTCCCATGACTTCCAAAGGTCGTATGGCAGCTCTGCGGTGCAGATCCGTATCCCGCTGGATCTACTTGTGCAAATTGCGCCAAAACTTGATCCATTGCAGGCCAAATCAGTTAGTAAAATCCTGCTGCAACCCGCATTTGCCCCACTCTTGATGAAAAACAATGAAGGTAGCCTGACTAAATTCGGAGCAGTTGGATATTCTCTGGTTAATGACAGTGTTGCTGGTATGACTGTCCCAAGTGCAGTGCACCAGATCAGGTTAAATGATCGATTAACCTACGACAATGGGTTACCCGTCAGAGCCGCAGATTATGCCTTTAGCTTACAGGTAATGCAGAAAGTGCACGGAATTAATCCATCGGAGGAAACAGCATTCACGGAAAGAATAAAGGAAGTGGCGTGGAATGACGAAACGTACTCCTTACAAATTAGCTTTCAATCTCCTCAATATTGGGATGTTTTCTTCGTAGCGGAGTTACTACCGACTCCTGCAGATCTCCTAAACACCACACTGTCTTATCTTGTCGATGGTGACTTGGTGGTCTTAGAGGCCTTAGATCGAGCGTTTAATTTCCTGCCGTTTGATGCGGAAGAATGGAAGGATTATGCGCTAAACCCCTGGTATTCTGGGCTGTATGAACTAGATGCTCTTGATAGCGAGCTATTAACTTACAGTTACAGTCGCAGAGACAATCTGAACCCAGGACTTTTTGAGATAAACGGGTCCCTGCTCGACAATTACCCGCTCTATAAAACCGACAACAGTTCAGTCCGATCAGTCGATAGCTTGAAAACTGATCAAATTATATTCAAGGTGAATGTAGATCCGAAGAACTCGATAATAATCCAAGAAGATCTGCTTGCCGATTCTGGGATTGCACAATCAACTATTTACCGCAATACTGGTAGCTATGGTCTGACTTTTCACCCTGAAATGCCACAAGACCTGAGACATATGGTTGCTTCCTTAATTGATAAACATGGAATACATGGTCTTTTCTCAGGTTTAAGCATTGCACAAAATGATGTCCTTTCGTCCAGGTATACATCTCTCTACAATGAGAACGCATTCGAACCCATCGAGCTATCCGAATCACTCAAGCTTATTGACGAGCATCGTCTGCGGGGAGAACCGAAGTCAACCTTCCACTACACCACCACAAACTCGTTAGAGGAGACAGTGCCGATTTCATTTATCAATCTATTAATATCCGTAAGTCTGATGATTATTCTACAACGTTTGATTATACGAAATAAATCACCCCGAAGTAATTTCATTGCAGGAATTCGCATTCTGGAAGGAACAGACTGGTAATGTATTGAAAGCGTAAATTCCCGAGTTTAAGAACAGCATTTCTTTGGTATTTAGACTAATAGTCAACGAATAAAGATCAAAATCTGCTGGGAGGAACCTCTCTTTGATAATTAGCCCCAACCCAATTGAAAAACTCCCAAACGGTGTTCCTCTCAATGGTTCCCACCTCATAAACGCTACCTCGACACCATCTGGGTCCTGCAGAGAGATGGTTATGTCCTTAATACGCTTCAGAGGTTTGTAGGTGATGAAAAGATCAATCGTGATTTGATAAAAGGCAAATCCCTCTGCATCGGTAACAGATGGACTGGCAAAGCTTTCCATTGGAGTAACCGTATAACTCAGCTGATCTAACCCCCGTTCTGCTTTATTTGGAACCAGCATTGTAGGGAGAAATAATAAAACAATTATTAGAAATACACTTAGGAATATGGAACCCTTGTTACGGGCATAAAAAACCCTCACATGCTTTTTTAGTGACTCTGTTTGTAGGTCAATATCAACTTGTTCATCACTGAAAATTCTCCATTTAAGATTCTTGTGTAAGTTTAACATATACACTGCGACGAATGTAAGCCCAACCATCAGATAGAAGGCAAAAGCAAGTCCTGGACTCTCAGAGAAGATCAATGAAAGCGAGGAGTAGTTGGAAGCTTGGTAAAAAACAACTCCCAATACTAGCGATTCAGGGATAAAAAAATTACCCCCCTCTAACTCGCCGGAATCGGGAGAAGCATTGGAGAGGCTGTTGTCACCTTTGGTAACGAAATAATACAGACCATTGATTTCTTGACTATCTAGCACTCGATGTACAATTTGAATAAGTTCTTGGTTTAATCCCACATGCTGAAAAACAATTATGTCTCCACGAGATATAGAGCTTGGATCGACGGTCCTATAGACAATAGTATCTCCTCTGAATAAGGTGGGCATCATGGAGGTTTCATCACTAGTTTCCACGGTAGTCACATGAACTTGAAATATTAGCCAAAGTAAAACTATCACCAACACCAAAATCGTTGAACCATAACTAACCACCTTGGAGGGAACTATTCTCATACATCTAATTTGGAGAACACAATCTTTTTTAAACTTAATGCTCTTCAAGTAAATGTGTCAGTAGAAGTTGTCGATCAAGAAACTTCGAAAGCAAATGTAAAAGTATCTTCTCGTAAATTGGCAACGGTAAAATACGTAGTAAATAACGAGCAGAGGGATCGACTTAAACGTCTGACCAATACACTATATGTAGCCGTTATTATCACGGTGCTACTGGTACCCAATATCATCACCCGCATAAATCAATCCCAAGATGGGGTACTTCAAACGGTTCTGTATCTGAATTTTTTCTACGAGCTAACCGAATTCGATTCGGCCCACCCAGAGGAATTAGGTAATCCATTATATTTCAGGTTATTTGGCAAATGGATTTATTTTATTCCCATGATATTCATTTATTATCAGATTAGGAATTTCAAAAAAGAGCTGGAAGAACGAGAGTACTTGAATTTGAGTCAAGTTACGAATAACAGATTAAACATCATTTTGTATCTAACGGTTATCCAGACGGTAATTCTAGGATTTTACTATCTGGTATTTATCAATCCCCAGCCATCGGCTACTGGAACCATTCCAGAGGTGACACAAGTATCAAGCAGTTTGATACCCATAGCCCCGATCCTCATTTTTGTGCTAATATTCATTTACCGACTCGTCCTGGAGAAACTGTTCGTAGATACCTCGGAAGAGGCAATCATTGGGGTATGAACGATGAGTGCATCATCCACTGCAAAAAAGACCTCTGTAAGCTCAATCCTACGATTATTCCTCGTAGGACTATTGGTCCTTACTGCGGGGATCTATTATGAGGATCCTGATGGAGAGACTATACCAAACGAAAGCAGTATTTTCCCCTTTGATGAAGATATAATTGCTACATATCCAACTTTTATCCTGACCGCAGACGGTTCAGCATTTGCCGGTCTTCGGGGAACGGAATTAGATGTGGGATTTGTTGACCTCCGTACAGGCGTCAGCTCATCCGTCATAACAACTTTGCACTTAGCTGTGGAAATTTCATTTGTCAATGCTGATACTCTTCTTGGCTTACACTTTATGCTCGAAAATGAAGACAATTATTATGTGGCGATATCGGTCCTAAATGAGAGAAAGTTAATACTTTCAATCATGAGTTTTGACAAATTGCTCTTCTTCGACCGGTTAAATCTATCTCATATCACGGTTGACTCCCTCGAGGTGGTCAGCTTTGGGATTTTTGGGAGCGTGATTGAGTTTGATGTAATAATATATGTCAATCTGGAATTGGAGGAAGGGCATTTATTCAAATTATATTTGCTTTCCACAGGAATAAGTGAAACTTACGAAAATTTCTATTTGGTGGATAAAGTCTATGATGCAGTTAATAATCGAATTTTACTGCTGGGTCAGGCCACTAAGTTCGATCACCGTGGTTTCAAAATTCTAAGTTTACTATTTGCCGACCTGCTAGAAAATAAAATAATATTCCTGAAGAATCTTGAAAAAATCATCTTATCAGATGAATCAGAAGATGAATTTTCGTTGGCCGGAATTGTCCGGATACAAGGTCATTTAGTGGTATTTGGGTCGATGCTAGATCAGACGATTGAGTTGTTCTACCTAAAGGATCATCTGGTATTTTACCTGTTCATCAATAATCCATTGGATTTGATTCTTAGGAATCAATTCACAGTTGGTCTAAACGATGATGAATTACCACCTGAAACCACTTTTATTTCGATAGAGAGTTATTTGAAGTATGGTGATACCAGTATATACAGACCTGATAATCTACTTATCATGGGAACATGGCAGTCACAATCAGCCGGAAACATACAAAATTCACGCTTCCTTATGGAAATCAAGATATCACCGCTGGTTGATAACAAAGGGGTGGAGTTTGAGATCGAATATATCAGACAGGAAAAAAATGATCTAGATGCCACGATATCGCACTCATATAACTCTGAAACGGATGAGATTGTAACGATCAGAAGCTTTGTGGAAACCGGTGAAAATGGGACGATTGCAATCCATACCCTGACTCAGTATCGATTTGTAAATGATTTTAGCTCATTAACGACCTCAACTCAGGGGACTACAACCCGGCTCTTGGCGATCTCGCTGGCATACGTCGCACTGTGGATTGTTGGCATGATCATTTGGGGCGCAATTAAATTTGTCCCTCAAACTCAAACGTGGTTAAATGAGTTTAGACGATAAATAGATGCGAGATCTTGCTGGCACTTCATTTGATTCCTCATACAGAAAAAGCTTTTTTAAGAAAGGATAAATCAGATGTGATCAGATCAAATGACATGGACATCAGTTCAACCGTTCGCTTCAAGAAATAAAACCGGTCTCATTGTACTTCTAGTAGTCTGTAGTTTGATTATTGGAACTATCTCTGGACCTTGGGTAGTTGAAGAGCCAAGGGATATATCTGATAGTGAAATAGCTGGCAATCATTCAAAGCGATCGGTGGACGACCTAAGTACCAAAGTGAATTTTGATCAATCTCCTGATGATCTCGCGATATTCTTTACGGATAGCGAGCTGTACCATGACTTCATTGAGACCCAGAAGGTAGTTTCCCACTACGACAGTCTAATGGCGGCGCGGATACGGTTTATAAAACCACTGCCGGAAATATTTGATGTAGAGGGCATCAAAATAGTAAGTTCTGCAGTGTATAACCAAGCGATTCCACTTCATTCAACTTATCAGAGTTCAGCGCCCAGCGAGTCGTTCGATGCCTCAATCAGATTGAAGCAAGATAGCTCTTCCGATCTGTCACAGCTAAGCTTGTTAAACATTGCTCCAGTTCATTCACTGGGATACTTTGGGGAAGGTATCCGGATAGGGTTGGTAGATAATGGAGTTGACTTTAACC
>JACZSS010000277.1 GCA_022574115.1 Candidatus Heimdallarchaeota archaeon
CTAGCAATTTTTTACTAAGCCAACTATAATGGTTGCTTTGAGCGGTTTCATATGCTTTTTCCAGACACAAATTTGCAGTTTCCGTATCACCTAAATCTTGAAGGAATATTGATTTCAATCGATTTGCTTCAACTATTGAGGGGACGAGTTCCTGTGTATCTGAAAATTCGATCATATGGTCTAGACATTCTTCGAGAATTTTTAAGACTTCAGGTTCTTTAAAATTATGATATTCCATAATTAGTAACTCAAGTAAATGCTTTAATGCGTCCATCTTAATCCACGCAGACGCAATGTTGTCATCAATTATCGACTTAAACAATTCTTGACTTTGATATTTCTCTCGGGCTCGTTTACTTGATTTCAGCAGGAGTGCTTTAGAATGCCTCAGATACATTTCTCCGATCGGATCTTTTTCTGATTTTGAGTCAATAGCCGTTAATTGGTCAAAAATCTCATACGCAGTATCAATATTGCCTTCGATAATGTTCAAATTCAAAAATGTCCATAGACCAAACTTGAGAGCACTTGGATTCTCAATGCCGTGTAATATGTCCATCCCCTTATTAATGAAACTTGAGGCTTCCTCGATTTCATCCATGTCAAGATACACTCTTCCTACAGACAAGAGAGAAATTCCAATACCTCCATTGAGTTGTAATTCCTCATACAACCTTAATGCTTTATAATAATTGATCAGGGAAATTCCAAACGCCCCGCGCACTGTGTGAAGCTCTCCTACCTTCAAGTGAATCCAGGCTGTGCTATCGTAGTCGCCGTTTTCAATATATTGCCAAAGGCTTTCATTGTATTTTTCAAGCGCCAATGATAAATTTCCCTGAACATAGTTAATAGCACCTAAATCCATTTGAATATCAGCTAATCCTTTGCTATGTCCAATTTCGTTTGCTAGATCAAACGCTTCCTGGCAAAATTTTTCTGCCTTTTCAAAGTTACCAAGATATAGATGAATATAGCCAATCCAATCAAGACTTTCGAAAGCTAAATCTTGGGCACCGACGCTTTTAGCAAGCTTGTAAGCCTCCTCAAATTTGTCTAAAGCTAGATCAAAATCTAATGTAAAGAAACAATGGCTCCCCAGTCGAATTATTGTGTCTGCAACAAATTCGACCTTTTGACTACTGAGGGCTTGTAGGTAGGCTTCTTCATAATATAGAACTGATTTCTTATAATCACCACGCTTCAGATAGGTTAATCCAAGGACAATGTTATATCTAATAGACAAGGTATAGTTGTTTTCAAACTTAGACCATTCAGGATCAGAATTGATTTTGTTTATCTCTCGAAACGTTTTCCGAATATAACCTGAACGACAATAAGTATATGCAAGCTCTAATTGTATTTGAAACCGATCGAAAATTGATAAAGTAGCTACGTTCACTTCATTATATGTTGAGAGTACTTTATTGAACTCTCCTCTTTTTGAAAATTCAAGTATCTCCTCTACAACCATCTAGTTTTCTATTTTATTCTACTCGATTAGACATAAATATGGTTTTTGCATGAACACCTGTTCATTTTTTGGTCTGATTTTTTATTTATTTTCAAAACCTTGTTTTTTTTGTTAAAGTGGCTCCAATCACATTTACAAATTAACGTAATTTTCATATGCAGAGCCCGACAATCTCTAATCGGCCGTGAAGCCAATCGATTGAGCTAAATTAATTGTAGTTTCGTACCAGATGCTCCAATCGCCGATCTTGAAATTCAGTTTAAATTTTAAAGTCTCTCCACCCTTAATAAAGATCCAAGTGGGAGTTGGTTTAATCAACATAACAAATTGAAGTTAATTTGTTTTTAGAGGTTGTAAATTAAAAATGAACAAAAAGTTTGTATCACTTAGTATGCTTGCGATGACATTTCTGCTAGCTACGTCCATGATCCCAAACTCAACTGCAGCTGTAAACGTCAATGTCGGTTCGACGGTCGTTTTCGGTATGCCATATGACTTTTTTGAGTATTCAGTCTATACCGGAAGTTCATATGCATCAGCGCAATGGCAATCCGCTGTTAACAATGGTCTTTATGGAAGATCAAGCGCTGCAGATAGAGATTGGGCTCCCGACTTAGCGGCATCATTGCCAATCGTGAGCGCAGATAAAAAAACATTCACAGTAGATCTTAAAGCGGATCTAGAGTTTTCGAATGGAGATCCATTAACAGCTGAGGACGTTGCCTTCAGTTTCAAGGTCGCAATGACGCCTGCTATTAATCTCAACTTTTATGGGAGTTATGTAGGTTTCATGAATAATGATTCAGTTGTTATAATAGATAGTGACACGGTAGAAATTACCTTACTTCAAACATTTGCTTTCCCGTTCACGTTCCTATCAACACCCTTGGTGCCAGAGGAAACATATGGTGACATATACGCTTCTTGTCTTGCGGGTACAGCAGCAGATTGTGTCTGGGATAGCGATGATTTAACTTTCGCAATCGGAGCAGGCCCTTACTTGGCATCTGATTACGACGGAACCAACCAAGTAATTACGGTTGTCAAGAATGATAGATACCATGGTTGGACCGACGGCTCCGGTACTGGTAACGTAGACACAATTGTCTTTAAGAAAACACTTGAAAAAGCAGCTGCGATTGCAGAGTTAGTTGAAGGTAGAATTGATATCATGGATGCCCAATATATTCCTGGTCTTGATGAACTCGCTTTCTTTGGTGGAATTACCGAAGTATTTATCGGAGATCCGGCTCATCAAGAGATTTCACTTAACCATCTACATCCTATGTACGGAACAGGGGTAGGTCTTCCAGGATTGGCTGCTGCATCAGAGGCTGATCAACTCGCCGCTGCGCTGAAAGTCAGAACGGCAATGTCACACATCGTTGATCGTGAATTCGCCGCAAATGAAATTTCAGATGGTCTTGCGCAACCAGCAGCCACCTCAATGCCATCAGCAGCACTTGGATGGGATGAGACACTTATTCCGTTAGCTTTCGACATTAATGTGGCTAAAACTCTTATGGAAGCGGCTGGATTCGATTATAGCACGCTTACGGATTCTAACAATGATGGGGTATATGAAACATCTTTCTTCGAGGTCACAGTCTTGTCCCCCAATACTAACCCAGCCAGAAATGAATGGTCTGCTGGCTATGTACTTGAATTACCTAAAATCGGTATCGGTGTCAAAGAACACGTCTCTACAGGATGGGCAGAAATCATCCCAAGGACCTTTGGATGGACTGGAACTGGCACATCACTCGTTCCGCTATATGCTGACGAAGGTTTTGATGTCTTCTTCGTCGGTTATAGCTGGGGACTTGATTGGAACCCACAAGGATTATACGATCCTTCTGGTCGGCACGACACGACAGGTGGTGGTAACTTCTACAACTTTGATGTAGATGGGACTCAAACTGATGTTGCAACTCTGCTCAACGATTACTTATCTGAACTTGATTTCACTGCGCGTGTTACCAAGGTAAAAGCATTACAAGCAGAGTTGTATGAGAACAAGCCAGTTTTACCAATTCTTTATCCACAATCCCACTGGGGATTTAATGAAGACTTAGGTAACATTGACGCACTCCTGTTGTCCGTAACCGGACTTGAATGGCAATTAGTAACCAAAGAAGTTGCACAAACTACGGCTCCAGATGTTGTAACCAGCACAGAAACCGGTGAAGTAACAACGGTTACTGAAAGCACACCAATTGACTTCATTAATGTCTTGATGGGTCTATTCTCTGTTGGTTTAATCGCCACTTTCTACAACAGAAAGAGAAGATAAATTCATCAACTCTATCAACTATAATCAATTGTAATTTCTGGAAATTCCAGAAATTACTCAACTTTTTTATTCAACTTTTTTGACTGAAGATAACTATATAGTAAAAAATTTTGAAAATCGTACTTATCAGAATCAAATATAGCTTGACACATGCTGTATTGGTGCTGGGTTCGAGTTTAAAATCTAAACAAATACTATCCTTATAACTATCCAAACACCAATTAGATTGAGACAAAGAAAAGTTGAATGCTAAATCACGATTGTACAAGCGATTTTTTTCAACCTGGGAGCATATGTTTATCCTAACTCGATTTAAGTTGACGAATGTATAATTTGTTGTATGTTGAAAATCAAAGGTTAATTGTAGGGAGCCCTGTGAAAGGGATTTTTTCTCTCTCCTTTGATTTTTGACCTCTCTCTTATGTCATAACTTCGGAATAATCTATAGCTATTATAGCTTTCTTGAATATGCTGAAACTCCTTAACGGTTTGACAAGATCTACAATAATTAATTAGTATCTAAACTTTAAACGCTGGGTATCCACGGACGACCTGATCCTCTTGTTTTTACTGAGATCCTTAATCGCTGGAGTTATTTCGAGAGGCCACATACCAAAAAAGTGATTGAGTCAAGGAAATGAAGAAGTCAATTTTTAATTCCCTGGCAGATTACCGATAAAACAAAGGATAGCACGAGATAATTAAATATAGTCCCTGACTCGTCAGATATGTTTTCTCAAAATCATATATTATATTATTTATTATTATAATAATAGGTATGGCCTCTGGGACCTTGCTTCAGATTCCATTAAATGGCTATAACGCTACAAATGTACAAATAACCGCTGGAGGTTTTTCTATCAATACTGACTTTTATTTAACATCTGAAATCTATGCAGATGAATTTTTTATAGTATCAACTCTGGTTGGCATAATTTGTTCAATTTTCGTAATAATGTATCAAAAAAGAGAAAGATTTCTAGGAATCTTTGTATTATTATTTATTTTAATAACTATAACTAGTGAGCATCATCCTGGATTTTCAAAGATGATTCTACTTTCAGCCAGATTTGCACTAATGGAACCAGTTTTATCTTGGATTTTAGTTGGATTTGTGATTGGAGTTTTTTTGAACAGATCCTCAATTAGTAAAAATTCAAGGAAAATAAAAAATCATAAAAAACCATTGGAAAACAGAACT
>JACZSS010000278.1 GCA_022574115.1 Candidatus Heimdallarchaeota archaeon
TTCTATTTTCTAATAATTGTTCCAAGACTCGTTGAATGTCTGATTCTGTTTCTGCATCTACCGAACTGGTAGAATCATCCAAAATTAATATTTTTGGATTAATTAGTAACGTTCTCGCAATTGATATTCGTTGTTGTTGACCACCAGACAGGGTAATTCCCCGCTCACCAACGATTGTATCATAACCATCTGGAAAATCCGAAATGAACTGATCTGCTTGAGCTACAGTTGCCGCATCCACAATATCCTGATGGGTAGCATCAGGTCGGCCAAATGCGATATTTTCTTTGATAGTTTTACTGAACAAATATGTTTCTTGACTGACAATTCCTATATTCTTTCTCAACGGGAGGAGAGCAATTTCTTTAAGATCAATATCATCAATGTAAATAATACCTTTTGTGGGATCAAAAAATCTTGGAAGCAGATTAATCAGTGTACTCTTACCAGAACCAGTCGTCCCTAATATTGCAAGCTTTGTTCCTGGTTGAATTTCGAGGTTGAGATCCTGTAGAATCATCACATCGCTACTATAACCAAAACTCACGTTATCAAATCGTATTTTACCTAGCATCGGAACAAGAGTTATTGGATTGTCCTTCTCGGTAATTTCAGGTTCTGCATTTAGAACTTCCAAAACACGAACACCTGATACATTGGTACTGGTGTATCCAACCAGGAAATTACCAAATAATCGAGTTGGCGTTCTCAACTCAAGCATCAGCAGATTGAACTGTACTAGTTCACCCAAAGTTACACTAGATCCATCACCCCCTGCTGAGATAATTGATGAACCACCAATATACAGAATCACAGCTGATCCAATTGATACAAGCATAACTGCAATCGGTAAGGAAAGATTCCTGACTAGAATCGATTTTAGATATAAATTTAAATATTTCTGGTTCTTTTCTTCGAATTTTACAGCTTCATTTTCTTCTTGCGAAAATGATTGAACCACCTCAATGTTCGTAATGTTTTCCTGAATACTGTTAGAGATCTCTCCGTAGTACTGCCGTCGTTGTTTGAACAATGGTCGTGCTTTTTTAGCATAAATATAGGAGATTACAAATAGGAAGGGCAACAGTACAACAAAAATAATGAGAAACGATGGCTCAGTAAAATAAATAATTAAGGCGATCGCAATATAGTAATAAATAGAATTTAAGCCTAATCTAAATTCACGTGCAAGGTAACTACGTATCACCGAGATATCTGCGGTTAGTTTAGCCATTAGCTGACCGGTTGATTCATCGGTAAAATATCGAAGCGACTGATCTTGGATCCGACTGAACATCCTGTTCCTCAAATTATAAATCGTCTTCTCAGCCCCCAGCTCATTATAATATCTATTCCCATACCCAAACACAGCGCTTAACAGCGCAAGTCCCAAAACCCCTAAAATGAGGGGCCAAAAATTCTCCATTGATTTATTAACAAAAATATCGTCAATGATCAATCCAATAAGGACCGGAGCAAACAACCTTGCTTGAACTCCTAAAAACATGAAAATAATTCCAGCAGTATAATACCTCCAGTAAACCTTTGCTTCATTAAAAATTGAAGCTTGTACTTCTCGTTGGGAAAAGTTGAGTTGAGTATTGGTCGATGACATAATACTTGGAATCTTATCTCTTGTTATTTCCATCTATAAAATGAATTTGTAAATAGGAGCATTAGCTATGATCGTTTTTATCTTTGCACAAAAGTTGTTCAAAACATGATAAAAGAATGTCCAAGTTTACCATATCCTAGTTAAGTCCCCCTTGACTTTGTGGATACAAAATGCGTAGTACCGGCAAATTTTGGTACAATTCTTATCGTAATTCCCTGATTTTACTAATTCTTGCTTCAAAGCACAGTTGATCTAAGTATTTTCTAACAAGATTTCCGATATTCGATCGATCGAAAATCATAGAGGTTACCTCCTGTGGTGATATCATGCCTCCCAGATGCGTCATAAAGTCCCAACGGATTCCAATCGAGTTCCTATGGATATCCTACAAACAACATGTCGAAACCATTATTATCATAAATCGATACAAGTGATTCACCTGCTCGTGTACATCCAAAAGTCCTTGGAATTATTGCAGCTCGGCCAGTTCAGACATGAGTCACACCAATACCAATCTTGACCAAATCTACTGAATTACGCCACCTCGCGTGTAGGTGATTAAGCGCGATTTCTTAATGGACATGCTCAACAATAAATTCTTTACCAATCCCAGCGAAGATTGACAATTGATCTATGTCAGGAGTATATTCTTAAGTTATGCTTTGAGCAATCTTCTTGTGTATCTTCATTTACATGAACATTAACATTAATAATCCTACAATCCCAACTAATACTATACAGAAATAGGTGTTATATTGAAGAAACTCATGAAACTTGCACTCATTTTACAATTATTTGTTGTACCATTATTTGCCTGGACGGTTATCCCTTCAACTGCAAAGGGTACACATGAGCCAGTTGCAGATGCAGAAGGTAATTATCACTTTAGACTTGAGGAAAATCAATGGCGAATCACTGCATATGATCTTAACGCGCTGGAAGAAGAATATGGAACTGAATTCTTGAAAAATATTGCCGAAGTAGATGATAAGGAGATTACAGCCATCCGAGAAGCCAATGCGATTACCCACAGGGTAGGTATTGCGAGAGAAGATGGCACAGGTGGATTTGCTCGAGGCTCCAAAATTACACTTGATGTTTATACTCGTGATGTACAACATGGATTTTCGATAAATGAAGTTGGTCTCAACCTAGCCACAGTTCGACCCCGTCCGGGTCAAGTTTTTGGTGATCCAGTGTCTGCAGAGTTTGAATGGCCTGATGAAGATATCACTATATCTGCTTTCTGTCATATATTCTGTGGATTAGGCCATCCTGACATGAAAATAAAGTGGGTGGTTGGTGCGGGCTCCTTTGAATGGGGTCCCCCGGTTTATTATGCCTTCATTGCATTAAATGTTGGAATCATGGCGCTTATTGTACGATCAATCTTCGGTAAATTAGAGTTCGAAGAGAGCCAACAAGCAGCAGCTTAAACGGACATAAGTTCGACTAATGGTAATATGTCTTAACTATACAGAATCATCAATCCAAGTAGGTGTAACTTTTTATTCTACGTCGATTAGTAGATCGCAATTATTGTACACCTAAGTAGGAAAGTTTGTGTCTCTCAATCCTCAATCTCAAGCTTTTTCGAGATATGATCTGATTGGATTAAAAAATTGATCATCCCAACCTGTATCGTGACTATTCTGTTCCTCAAGAGTGGGAAGGTGAGTGTGTGAAAGTGTAACAATTGTCTGATTTTCTTTGCCTTCTCGCAATTGATATTGAACAATAGAGGGCGGAGTTTGTTTATCCCATTCAATAACTTTCCAAGTATAAGAGATTTCTTGTTTCTCTTTTCTAGATATGATGTTTCCAGTTACCCAGCCTCCAAAGAGATCAATTTTGTCTCCCGCTTTATCACCAATTACACAATCCTCACTTTGCCAAAATCCCGATATTTCACTATCCGCAAGACAGTCCCAAACAACGGCCAAATCTGCATCAATTAGGTATTCTTTGTGGATCTCAAATTCGGTTCTGTCGGTCTTATTCACTAACTAGGAGATACTTAAATTATATATAAACGGATGCATCAAGTAATAATCATCTCCCTAGCTCTTGCAACAAGAAACTAAAATCCGAAGTTAAGAAACAGAAGTGCAGTTAATTACAAATTCCAATTGTCGTTTCAACATAGGAAATCTGGTATATTCGACTACAAGACCGGATCAATAAGCTATTCGGATTTCCTCTAAGTTATTTACCGAAGTTCGTCACCTCGAGTATAAATGGTGAAGTTATGAAAGACGTATGGTTGGTTGATTATGCGAGAACTCCTTTCTCCCGATCTAGACCTACTAAACCCGAAAGTGATGTATTTAGTGAAATTAGAGGTGATACATTGTTAGCAGAATTATTGATAAATTTTTTTGACGGATCGTTAGCAGATAAAGGCATTCACAAGAAGGATATCGATGATGTATCAATCGGTGTGGCCTCAGGGGTTCTAGAAAACTGGACGTATGGGGGTAAAATTGAAAACTTTTTATCTGGATTTCCGAACCATGTATCATCATTTTCCATCGATCGACAATGTGGATCAGGGGGATCCGGAATGCATGTGGGAATTATGAGCATCATGACTGGTTTTGCAAACACATTTTTAGCCACTGGTTTTGAGCACATGACTCGCGTAAGAAGAGTAGGAGTTGATCCGAACCGATCGACGGGGGATCCTAATAGCAAATTTTATCGACCTGATATTGATCTGAATATAGTATTCAACATGCTTCAAACTGCCCAAAAACTATATGAGGAAGAGGTACCTAATTTTACGAAAGAAGATATGGACAAATTTGCGGTCAGAAGCCACACGTTGACCCTTCAAAATCAAGAAAAAGGGTGGTTTGACGAAGAAATAATTCCTCGTCTCCTGCCCGCTCCAGTTCGGCTTTTGCCCCTAGTTTCACATCTCGCATTTTGCCGATGAGTGTGGATTGTTCGGCACTGTCTAGCAACAGCATCTTGCCAAAAATAGCTTTGACCGCTTGCGCCCGTTCATACGTGCCGGGGTCTAGCACAGCGGCTTGTATCACGTCCTTGATAATCGCTTGGAAATCTGCTTTCGAGGTAGCCTCCTGTGATTCGGATTCGTCATCAAATTTTGGCTGTGAATCACCGTCTCCGCCGTTATCAGTCGATTCTGATTGGCTCGCCTCATCGTTCCCGTTTGGAGACGATTGGTCGCTGTTTTTGCGTTGGGCCCACTTTGCCTTAATTTTTTGCTTCCACTCCTTGACCTTTGTTCCATCAACGCCTTTGAAATATGGATTGCGGAGTTCATATCCGCCACTGTCATTTGGGAAGGCAAGCGCAAAGTAGTTCTTCTTTCTGCGTGTGTAGTA
>JACZSS010000005.1 GCA_022574115.1 Candidatus Heimdallarchaeota archaeon
CCTCACTACTACTTATTTCTTGTTGAGTATTTAAGCTCAGAAACAAAGAGATATACAAACTTAAAGGGTGGGTATTTTGTTATTGTGATTCTCAGAAATTTTATTTGTCGCTGATTTCTAATTCGCCAGCTGCTTCTTCATACGCAGAATCATAAGTCATCTTAATCGGTGCCTTAGACACCATCATTGTAAATCCGATCCAAAAACCTAGCAATGATAGCAATACAGTGAAAGTCAGAACTGGAAGTGCCAGAGCCCAATATTGGTTGGAAGATAAAGTTACATTCTCCCCGATATCAACATCAATCGCTAAGTAAAAAATCTCAGCAACTAAAATTGCTGCAAAAAATATCATTGTTATAAACCCTCTTAATCTCGGCATAAATCATAATTTGACAGTGACGATTAAATCTTAATGCTCACCAATTGAATATTTCGACTGTTGAGAATCGATTTTTGTTTATGAATCTTCGTTCTTTTCGGTCCCAACTCCTTTACCATTTACTCTCGATACTTCAATAACTTCAATTCTGTTGCCAGTCAATTTTTCAATTTTATATTTCAAACCTGCATCGACAATCTCTTCACCTTCTTGCGGAATTTCAGAATCGAATAACTCAAATACATACCCTGCAAGCGTAACAGAGTCAGCTGCTTCAATTGTCCGATCAAATTTTTCAATAGATGTTTTATTAAAAGTCTCAATTGTCACCAATCCGCCAACATTGATTGAATTACCATTCACTTCGATGTTATCATAAATTTTAGACTCATCAAATTCATCCTGAATATTTCCAACGAGTTCTTCAATTATGTCCTCGATAGTAATTAATCCCTCGACTGAACCATATTCGTCAATAACAATGGCCAATTGTGTTTTGCTTTTTTGCATTTCAATGAGTAATTCATGGATGTGTTTTGCTTCATGAACAATAGTAATTGACCTAAGTATTTTTTCTAGATTGAATGTGTTTTCAAGGTTGAGATTGTCAACAGAATTATGAAAAGTAAGTAGATCCTTAATATGAACAAATCCGACCATATCATCCAAATTCTTACCGTAGATCGGAATTCGACTAAAACCAGTGTTCCGTGCTAATTGAAGAATATCATCCTCGGAGGCTGTACTTGGCAGAGCCTTGATATCAATTCGGGGCGTGATTAGCTCTTTTACTACACGATCTGTAAAATCAAGCACATTGAAAATTAGTTTAGACTCGTATTCATCAATTTCACCTTTATTCGCTGATTCTTCAATAATGATTTTGAGCTCATTTTCGGTGAATTCCTGAGAATGAGTTTCATTGGCTATTGATATACCAACTATTCGAAGGAAACCATTAGCGCTCCAAATAAAAAAGTTGAGTAATGGATTGGTTATCCTCATAAAGATGTAGAGAGGCGTAGCACACCATAAGGCTGTCTTTTCAGTAAATTGTAAGGAAACTACCTTGGGTATTAGTTCTCCAAAGGTCACATGCATATATGTAATGATCATGTATCCTAACAAGAAAGCAGCAATAGAAACAGCTCCTTCTTCACTATTTGACACATCACCACCAAGGGACCCAATTATTGAGATTATTATTTCACTGAAGAAGGCCTCCCCAATAAATCCTAACATGATAGAAGATAGCGTTATTCCCAGTTGGGCGCTTGAGGTCGTTCGATTCAGGTCCCGAGTAATCATTTCCACTCGTTTCGCTCGTTTTGAGCCATTCTCGATTAATTCCTTTATTCTTGATCCTCGTACTCTAACCATAGAGAACTCAGATGCGACAAAAAATCCGTTTAGAATGACTAAGCCGATGATAATCAGAAAAGTACCAAATGATATTTCAACCAAGGTGGATCTTAGTTATCCTAGCAGGATTGTTTATTGGGTAATGCCTGCTTAACGACGATCATCTCAGCTTATAAAAAAACACTTTTGATATGGTTACAAGTTTTGAATTATTGTTTGCGAAATTCTAATAACCCAGCCATGTTCGCGGAATAAAGTTTAATCTCGCCTTATGACATGTGATTATTCTACAGATATACTTGACTTTATTTTATCTTGATAACTTAGCTGTTTTTTTCTTGATTTGCTCTGCTGTTTCCTCGACACTCGTTCCGTGGTTCATGCTAAGGAAATTGCCAGCCTCTTTCATGGCGATCAAACTCGGAACTAGGGAAGTTATAGAATCCCCAAAACCACTTGCACCAACAGGTAAGAACAGTTTGGTATTATTTTGTAACCCACGAGCAATGTTTTCAGAAATTGTTTTTTGGGCATCACTGTAGATCTCAGCAATTTTTACAGTAATTCCTTCCTCGTTGAATGATTTGAGAGCTTTAGCCAACTTTTCGGTACCTTCAGCCTCTGCTGATAATTTTGCCCTTATTGTTTCCGCCTCTGCTTCAGCACGCAATTTGATCGCTTTAGCCTCAGCTTGTGCCTGTATTAGCCTAGCATCTGCTTGACCTTGGGCGATTAATCTATTTCGTTCTGCTTCTCCGTTAGCTGAAATTTCAACTCTTACTTTTTCAATTTCTGCCTTTCGTCTAGTTTCAGCATCGAGAATCTGCATTTCCTTGAGTGTCAATTCAGTTTGTTGATCGGCAATGAATTGTTCTTGCTTTAACCTTGCCTCCTCTGAAACCCTAAATGATTCTTGTCGTTGAATTTCCGCTTCGCTTTTCTTTTTCGATTCCACGATTTCGGCTTGACTCATTTGTGTAGCTTCAGCTTCTCGTGCCATTCGTGTGATTTCTGCGCTTCTAACTCGCTCTAAATCAGCAATTACCGTTGATCCCTCAATATCCACAATGTTTTTAATATCGAAAAGTGTGACTCGCACTCCCAATCTAGAAAGGGAGTTTGTGGTAGAAGTATAAATTGATTCCTCGATGGTATCCCTTTCTCTCATGATGGTCTTCAAATCATGCTGCATGGCTTGGGATCTTGCTGCCGACTGAATAGTATCGTCTACAATGGGTCTGATGTGTTCAGGTGTTGCAATTCCCAAAGTTTCAGCCGCTTTACGAGCATCGCTAATTTGCACTTTGACTGAGATATCAACCCCAAAAGGAAGATAATCTTTATCGTGGAGATTAATTCGAGGCACTGAAATTTCAATTACAGTTTTACTAAGAATATTTCTTGTTTGCCAGATAGGAAAGAAGATGTATCGACCCGATCCATCGAAAACCTCGAATTTTCTACCAGAAATTACATGTGCCTCATGAGGAGGCACAACTGTGAAGTTTTTATAAAAATAAAGGGCGCCTAGGAAAATTGCCGCCCCAACTACAATATATAGGATATTAAGATGTTCGCTCATTAAATATTGATCCTTCTTTTGTTTTAGTTGCATAGCCAATTGATAAAACGGACTATTCAACCAATTTTAGTTAGATACTTTCCATACTTTAATTTTATCTACTAATAATATATATAATATGTATCATCGACCGCCTCAAAACTAATTTGCACTTAATTCGAGTTCAACAGTGATACCATAATGATCAGAGATGAAATGACCAGTATTTTCACTGACTTGTTTATCACCAATGAGACCAAAGGCTTTGACTCCAAATCCTCGAACAAAGACTCGGTCATACCTGGCAGTATACTCAAATCCTTTGTTGGCATATTTGTTGACTCGACTGTTCCAGGTAAATTTATCTTCTTTTGATCCCACCAGTTGAAACGCATCCTCTACACTTAACACTTCAAGGACGGATTTAGTTTCATCTTCTCTCATATTCATATCTCCTGCAATAATCAGAGTTGCATCAGCGGGTAGATCACTTACAATGTTTTGTAGCTGAGAAAGGCGAAGGGATGCGTTTTGTTTGTACGGGACTAGATGACATGAAATTAAGAAAAATGATCCTTCGTTTGTTATCACTTCAACTTTAGAAGTATATTCCTTCCCATAAAAATTAGTCAACTGTACTCCTTTTCTTACAAAAGAAGATAACCAACCCGAATGGGATGTAACTGGTGGGGTAAAATCATAATCTACAAACCTCTTAGCAAAATTTGCTTTGGGCATTTCTTGAAGTAAAATAATGTCTGGATCTTCATCCTCCATTATTCTGTGAATTTCGAATACATTTAAACTGGTATCCCAATCATCCGGGGCAGAGAAAGAAGGATTTGTGAGACTAATATTCCAAGTCAGAAGCTTCACTAAAATTTTGCCAAAATTAAATTATTAAAGTAATCAGGATGACCTATCGAATTTTACATGATCGAGTCGCTAATCAATTTAGATCAATCCCTAAAATCTCTGCTTTGGTTTTACATTTTAAGAAACAAGGAGGAGAAAGCACCCCCAGTAACTATCTGCTGGAAATAAGGCAAATTTTTCCAAATGCCAATTTCTGCCTCATCAGATTCTATAATGATTAACAGGACAGTTGAGGAATTAAAACGGATGAGCCAACACGGACATAGTGTAAAAAATTGGACATAATTTGGATTTTCGGAATCTAATAGAGACCACTATTTAGATGGACAATGAAACCAAACCGGGGATAAAATCATGCACGAGGTACATTTAATCAACTGGCAATTTGAAATGCAAAATATTCTCTAATTTTTTCACCTATCGAATCGAATTCCTGAAATAAGATCCTCAAATGCTTTCCTGATATAATTAACAAGATGTGAATTCATCAATGTTTTTACCGACGTTATCATAAGTGAAGCAATATGTTACCCTAATGAAATATGAACCATGCGATCCCCAAGTGCATTTTCCTCCAGATCTTTATTACTCTTGATTGCTTCTTGCAACGATATATTTAATGCCCTCATAAGCCCAGATCGATCGATGATCGATTCTTGTTGAGTATTTGGACGGATTGTGTTACTAAAATTGGTTATTCTATAGCTCTGATCGTATCTGATTTAAGCTAGTTAGAATTTCTCAGATCCATTGCATCCAATTTTTCGAAGAGATGTCCTTTCCCTAATCATCGTTCAAATCTTTGGGTTATTAACTCTGGTACTGTTTGGAACCTATTTCGGGATATTACTGACCGACCTCACTGAATCGATTAAGTTTAGCGCTTTAATTCTAGGTCTTGTATTCGCATCCAGAAACATCGTGCAGATTTTCATTCGTGTGCCTTTGTCGGAATTATCACAGACGATAGGTCGTAAACCGCTGATAATTGCAGGTACTTTTTGCTATACACTATCATTAGGGATTCTTTATCTCGCCACTCATTGGGTCCATGTTTTCATCGCCACTATAATAGTGGGGTTTGGAATGAGCATGCATTGGCCCGCTGTGTTTTCATATATAGGTGATATTGCTGGCGAGGAATATGGCAGGATTAATGGTATTATCTTTCAAGGACAAGATGTTGGAATACTGGGAGGTGCACTGCTGGCTTCATATCTGTTAAATAACAATATCGTTGAACTTGGGGGATTATTCGCAGTATCCTTTTCTATTGGTTTGTTTGGGGTAGTTCTGTCGATTTTGATTTTACCCGAAATCCTAGACGACGAAAACAGAATCCGCGTAGATTCCAAGCTACGGGCAGGTTGGCAAAGTTTTGTCAATACATTTTCGTCATTAAAAACTCTGAGCAGAAGATCTACTCTAGGGTTGATTTTTCTCCTGGAGTTGTTAATTACCTTTACAGAATTTTTCTTTGCAAGCTTCTTTCCGCTCTTAATGGTTTTTTCGTTTGAATTTGCAGATGGGGATGTTGCAAAGTTGATTCTCTATTCGACTCTGTCAACAATTTTGTTTAAACAATACTTTGGAAAAATATTTGATAAATTTGGATTCAAATCACCCATTCTTATCGGTTTAGCACTCTGTGGTGTCATATTCTATGCTATGACTTACACAACCAATTTTTGGATGTTGATGATATTGTATACAATTGCCTTATCCGCAATTTTCATCTGCTATATAGCCTCAACCGGCGCAACTAGCAATACAGTTGTTCCTGGAGAAAGAGGTTTAGCTATGGGAGTATTAGGAGTTTACATCTCTAGCGGACGGGCTCTCAGCTCAGTTGCGTTAGCACCAGTATTGGCGGTTTTTGACAGAACAACCGGGTCTCGTGCAGATGCGTTGATCGAATTATTTCGGTTCGTGTCCTATCTCATTTTAACCGGTGTTCTGTTAACTGCATTGTATATACGCAGACAATCTAACAATAAAGCTTTCAAAGAACATAATTTAAGTGATTACGCAATTTTACCTCAACATGATTAACTTGCAATTTTGTCTCTAAAATCTTGGTCATTAGTGATTCATCATTGACGATCCGATGGTAAAACGTAAATCGTTGATCATCTAAAGCACAAAATTTATAGCAGATTTAGTTGTGTGGGCTTAAGATAAATCTCGAGGAATTTTCGAGGATTCCTATGTTTCAAAAACTGTGGGAAAATAAGGTGAAGCAAATTCATTTCTAATCTATCGATCAATAAAATAAAAATCTTTTAAACCAACGGTTTAGTCGTTTGTTGGAATAGCATAATATCAAGTGTCCGCAATGCGAAAACGACAATCCTGATCAAGCAAAATTCTGCTTTAACTGTGGATTTAATTTTTCGGGAAAAGAACTGACTCAAGTACAAAATGAAGATAAATACGCAAAGTATATTCCACAACAATTATTAGCTAAGCTTGAAGAATCTGCTAAACTTGGAGGAGTTCAACGAGAACGAAGAATTATTATTATGCCATTTTGTGATTTAGAAGGTTCCACTGCAGCTTCTGCAAAACTGGATCCGGAAGAGTAGTCTGACATTGCTAATGGTGCTTTTGACCATTTAATCCCCCCTGTCTATGAACATGAAGGTATTTTAGCTCGGCTAATGGGCAAGACGACTTGTAAACTCAGATTAATTCGTTTCTTAATAAAATTGTATTATTAACGGCTATACATAGACACAAATTCTTGTCGCTCCATATGTAGGGTCTAGCAAACGACACCCACGTGTATAAACTATTTTAAAAAAAAATCCCCCTCCAAGTGAGCTGGGGGGGAAATGTGGTTAGAAAGTTCTATACTAAGATTAGTATAAAGTTTCAGAGAGAGGTTGCAGGATAGTTTTAGTGTTCAATAGCCTAATAATATCACCTTAAACCTGATTGCAGAAACTTAGCAGTCTCAATTCGCATTGCTTGATGACTATTAACTTCTGTTCCCAATTGCTTGTTATTATACGTTCTAAGGGATGTAAAACCAATTTCGTCAGTGAAAAGATAATCAAGGTTAATATGATTATCAGACGATTCATCAAAATTATTAGAAAATAACTTTCTAATGAAATGATCAATCTTGATCACGAATTTGTTGCTGGTGGTTTTTCCAAAATATTTGTGTTCGTAGGCCATTTTATCTTTGCTCCGTTTTAATTTTGATAGTTCTCGATATTGCGAGAATACAATTCACAAAATATTGAGAATTGATAGTCAGTTACTGTTGACTCCACGTAACAAGTACTACTTGAGTAGTATAAAAGATGTGGGATGTATCCTAATGAGAACTGAAAATATTAGTCTAATTGTATTGAATATTAATGTTGATTTTAATATTTTAAATTCGTATGATTTTCTAAAATATTCGATCCCGCCAAACTATTTAAATAGCTTGGTTGCTGATTCTAGTTTGATTACCCATTGGTCATCCACTGAAAGCCGGAACCATCATATGAGCAATGAAATAATTCAAGCAGACACTGAAGAGACAGACCATAGTATACAGATAGACTTTTGGACAGACTTGCCTATTGTCAAAGAATTTGAAACAGACCTTTATTGGAAGGTAGTAGCTCCAAGCCCACGAGGAATAATAATAGACATTTTGGTTGAAGGCATTTGGACAATACATCCAAAGACCAGGGACAAAAGAAAAAGAAGAGCTCTGTCAGCTACGGAAATTTTAGATCGTTTGAACGGAAATGAAAAAAAAGGGATTAAAGGGAGATTAGCTTCAGAAGATATAGTCAAACGCACTAATCTTTACTTTCATTTAGAAAAATTGGAAGAAAATGAGGTCATAGAAGTAATCGATACGACAACTACCGGAAAGCGAACGACCACGTATTATGGCCGAACTGCCAAAATTGTAATCCCTAAAGGAGATCTAAAACATTACCATCAGAACGCCGTGATGAACTTAGACGATTTTGATGAGCTTTTAACGAGAATTAATCCTGACCTCAAAGTTACAGAACTTAAAGAAACTAAGGAATTGGCCTCTCGAATTTACAATTATGGATATTCTAAACAGATGGATCAGTGGTTCAGTGAGAATCAAGAAAATTTGCGTGGTCTGGAAATGGATTTCAGAAAACTTTATGATTTCTTAAGTATCCTCCTGCGGTATGATGAAGACGCAATCAAAGGACTAAGAAGAATTGCGAAATATTTAAAATTACCAAAGTTGGATTAACCACCGACATACGAATAAATTTAGACAAATCCAAATCCAAGATAGATGAAAATATTCAATTATAATGGTTATGCCTATTCCAAGACGATTGAACAAGCACCAATACCTCCTTTAAACAGGCTCAAAGACAGTCCTAGTGGATTTTAACATTTGTGAAGATTTCCCTTCAGAACATTGAAAACATGGTGGCGCTGGGGTCCAATGTTGCAGACTATTTCAGTTCAAGGTATGGAAAACCTACATATCGAAGACGAATTTTTCAAAATCGTCTCATTTGATTTCCAAACCGTCCAACATCAACTAAATGTAGAGGACACAACCAATAATGAGGAATTTTGGTATTTGATTGAAGGTACTTTAGAAGTTAACGCTGCTGAAGTCATTTTCACTCTCAATGCCTTAAAATGCCACACTTCAACCAATTCACTGAAATAAAATTGCTAAAAGTTTCAGAAAATGCTCGTGGGATATTTATCCGCATAATTAACAAGTCAAAGGCTATAAATCAGAATCTGCTGATTACGAACTCGGTAGATTGTGTCAATTTACGTAATCCGACATTTCAGAACAAGTAGATTTTTGGATATGGAAATGTCCCATTTCAGTCCAAAGTCCTTAGTTTTGAGGCGTTGTATCTTACGGATGGATCTGATTCGGATCACTTCCTGGATGAAGAAATTCCGCATCTACACTCTGAGTCATCTGAATACTATTTTACTATTTCGGGCAACGATGAAGTCAAGGTGCTTGATCAAACCTACACTATCCCAGATAGCTCATTTCTGCGTGTACCAACAAATACTTGTCATGAACGAGTTAGCATATCAAACCATTTCATCGGATTTGTTATCAGGTATCCTTTAGATGATTGAGCGCAAAAAACTGATTGTGCATAAATCGAAACTCCAATCCCACTTTGACATCGTAATTAACTTGTCAGGTAAGTGAAATAATCTGTGTTTATGCCTTCTTTCCCTATGGTCTTCAAGAAAGACATCAACTGACCTCGATGATAGGTACTGTGATCAGTAAAAGCTAAATAATAGTCTTCAATGGCTGCAGTTAATACCTTATCAGGTCCAAGGGGGAAGTCAATAGTGGATCGCTCATCAGCTTTCATATCAGACGAGAATCTTGTTAGAAGCTCTTGCCAGCGTGTAGTTAGCTGTTTAGGAGAAAAATCATTTAATTCGGTCATAAATTCAGAGAATGGAGTTTTGATGTCAAAGTAGTACATATAGGTTGCGACCCAGTGAACTAATAAATTCTTAATGCTTCGTTTTGGCCCTGACAATTCCCTTGCGTATTCCTCATCGGTGAGACTATCAACGAGCGGAATTAACCGATTCTCAGCCCACACATAGAATTCGGCGTATTTTGGTAAAACCATAACAATTGATGTTTTCAAACATTATTTTTAAGATTATACGCGTGACTAAATTTTTCATTAAATGGATAAAATCATTTAAGAAAGTGGAAATAACTGCTAAACTGAGAATATCAGATCCCAATGAGCAACTCAAAACTAAGAATAATGATTGGCAATGATGACGGAATTAATAGTATGGGAGTGGATATACTTGCCAAACACGCAAACGAAATGGGTGAAATAAAAATAATTTGCCCAGAAAGGCAGATGACAGCTCAAGGTAAAGGATTGACATTTCATAAACCAATTCGTGTCAAGAAAACGACAACGTTTTCCGGATTAACTGGGCTGGCACACAATTCCACTCCTGCACTTTCTTTGTTAGTATATCAACACCTACATGGGACCCCAGACGCCGTATTTTCAGGGATAAATAGTGGTGAAAACACTTCAATCCATTCGATATTAACATCTGATACCTGCGCCTTGGCTATGGAAGGAGGAATTATGAACATTCCATCATTCGCATTTTCTATCGATGTACCTGAAAGTGCCTTTAACCAAGATCATATTCCTGGTGATGTGGATTTAGCCGGAAAATATTCAGCCATCATTGCCAAAGCATTCTTAGCACATGGGAGCAAAAATTATTGGAAGAATACCTTGTTTATCAATGTCAATTTTCCCAGAAAATTGAATTTTACCATCCCTATTGTAGCCTCTGAAGTTGAAACATACAAGTATGATAATATCCTACATGAACGAGAGGATCCAAGAGGTGAGGAATATTATTGGTTGTGGGGAACAAGGAGAAAAAATTTCAACACTGATCTTGATAGCTCACGCATTTTTAATAACGAGGCAATTACAGTCAGTGCAATTTCACTCAATAGTAGCATCGATTTGTATAAGGAAACAGGTGATATTGCTGCAAGGATTCAACTAGTTTAGCTTTCTTTGTTGATTACAAAGATCATTATTTGAATCTTACTCATTACCAGGTGAAACGGATGTGAAAAATGTTGAAGATTTATCAGAGAGGGATCTTAAAAGTATTGTTGACCAATATGATTTTGGGGAACTGCACAGATATAAAAAAATTGATGGGGGTAGCACTCCGTGTGCTATGATTCAAACCACTAGCGGTAATTATTTTGTGAAATATATTGATAAATCAATTACAGACGAAAGGATGATTAATTTTACTAACCATGTCATGCTGAGCTTATCGTCCCTAAAAATTAAGCAACCAGTCATTTACAAAACAATAAATGGAAGTCTGTTGTCGACGAAAGGGTGCATGGTATTCGACTATCTAGAGGGAAGTTCAGAGACTTATATCTCGGAAAATCATATCCAAAGCGTATTTACTTACTTGGCTCGATATAATTCTGGTCTTGGCCATTTGACAGTGCCTGCTTGGATAGGTGAATTTGCAAATCATTGGGATAGAGCTGATTCTTTGACTTATTTATTAGATGATTTTGCTCCTCATATGGACAACAAGCCGATTGTAGATAAGGTTACAGAGGTTCTTGCGGATGCATTTAAAATCCTAAATGGGCATCGCTCTGAACTTGAAGCATTACCTAGACAATTAATTCATGGAGACTTGGGAGGTAACAATATTATCAGGTCAGACAAAGCTTCTACCAGTCCTGTGGTAATAGATTTGACACCATATCATGAAAATCACCTCTACTCCATCTGTGTACCGATCTACTGGGCATATATTTATTTTGCAAAAAAGGAGAATATCGAGTTTGAAAATATTAGCGAAGCACTTGATGCTTACAATCAGCAATTCAGATTAGCTGAAGACGAAAAATCGCTATTCTTTGAACTTATTGTCAAAGTGGCCTGTCGAATGGTTGTCGTAATGATTTTATTCGACCTAGACTCAATAAAATCTCAAGTAAAACCTTTCATAAAATTTTCCCAACCGATTTCGACTGTACATGCACTTAAAAAAATTCTCCTCGAGAAAGATAAAATAACGAGTATAATTAATTTCTAAAATAAATGTAATTATTGGCTAGCCAAATCAGATTATGCTAATTCTAAAATCCGACCAGACATATTCAATGTTGTTTTACAATTTGGACATTTCTTTTTCATTTTCAGCCAATCCTCAATGTGATCGAAATGAGCAACTGCGCCGCAATTAGGACATTTAGTTCCTTCTTTGGATCGAGTAAGTGTACCATAGCAGATCATACAGACACCTGAAATCTTTGGTCTTGGGAGCAGAAGTCTAATGAATGAAGTGATTCCTTTGATCAAGGCACCTCGATTATCTTCGATTTCAATTGATTCATATTCACTAGTAACAAATGCAGTGGGTCCGGTAAATTTCTCAATCTTCACAAATGACCCTTTGACAATAGGTTTTGTTATTCCAACTGCTTTCGCCTGAAGGAAATCAAAGCTCTCGCCATTTTTCACTTTGATTTCTCCAAATTTATTTGGAAAAATATTAATTGTTACCTCCCCGTCTTTTAACAAATACATTTTCTGGATGGAACTTGAGGAGGTCATAAAAATGTAAAGAATTGTTATCACTCCATATGTAAATCCAAAACCCAGTCCGAATGCGGCTGGTTCTTCCGTTCCTAAGTATCCTGATAAACCCCAGGCAAAGAGCCCATAGGGGAGACCAAGTGTCAAGGGACTAATCAGAAAATCAAATTCGGTGAGTGTTGCCATGAGATAATAGACAACCGCAATTGCAATAATATAAGTGTAAAATTCTTCCATCTTGGTGACTCCAATATCGCCTTAATGAAATGACAAGAAAATCATATTTGAACGTTCTCGATGTAGATTATATATTCTATATATTTCTAAACATCACCCAATTTGATCATAAAAATAAAATTTCCGACTAATTGACAATCATGAAAATCAACAAAATATGGGGAAAAACCTCAAAACTCTGATGATCACGACTGATTTTGGATTTCGACTCGTGACTCCTGAATTTAAGTAAAAGGAGGCAGGAAATCCGAAATTCTCTGAATTTCTGAATGTGAAATGTACGAAAATTGGGTAATCTATCTTTTTTTTATTAATTTTAGAATCCAAAATCGATTTATTAAAAACAAGGTCCCGTTTCCCAGCAGTTACGCAAATGTCGGCTCACGAATTGTTTATTCTAAACAATGAGATTATCACAGACGAAATGTTAAGTTCAGACGAGATTACATATTCGTCTCTTCTTTTAGATTTTGTAAGATATAATAAAAGACTTCCTGGTACAAAGATAGGATGCAGAGAAGGGGATTGTGGTGCATGTACAGTACTAGTCGGAGATTTGGTAAATGATCAGCTCGACTATCAGCAAATTGTCTCTTGTTTAACGCCAATTGGAAATATTATTGGTAAACACGTTGTTACGATTGAGGGTATCAACAGAGAACAATTAACTCCAATTCAACGGGAAATTATAAATGAAGGTGGGACGCAATGTGGGGCTTGTACACCCGGATTTGTTGTATCTTTGACAGGATATGCACTTAACAATGACGTGGTCGGTCCAGAACAAATCATAGGATCCATGGATGGGAACATTTGCAGATGTACTGGTTATAAGTCACTAGAGAAGGCCGCTATATCAATATTACCTATGCTTGACAGCATTAACAAAACCGATACCTTACGAATTCAAGGATTGGTTGAAAATGAGTTTATTCCTGATTATTTCTTGGAAATAAAAGATCGATTGATAAATCTCAACAGGAACTTAAGTCGGAAGACAGAATTACACAAATCCAGTAATATCCTGATCGGTGGGGGAACTGACCTGTATGTTCAGAGAGCTGAATGGTTGACACGACAATCTGCAGACTTCCTTGAATTGAAAGAATCGTCGTCATTTATTAACCATGAGAACGGGAAAGTGGTGATTGGGGCTGGAATCACATCAACGCAATTGATGGAATCGAAGGTGTTAACAGACATATTTCCAAATATCTACAAACATTTCAAACTCTTCGGATCAACTTTAATTAGAAACATTGCTACACTCGGTGGAAATATAGTCAATGGATCTCCCATTGCCGATATGGTAATTTTCTTTCTTGCATTAAACCCTACGATCAATCTTCAAGCCCAACAGGAAAAGCGGTCTTTAAATCTTAGAGACTTCTTCTTAGACTACAAAACACTTGATCTGAAAGAAGATGAGATAGTATCCTCCATTGATTTTAGTTTACCTCCGGATAACGGCTGCTTCAACTTTGAAAAAGTCTCAAAGCGCACATATTTAGATATAGCTAGTGTGAATAGTGCTTTCTACGTAGATTTCGATGCAACCAATACCATAACTACCGCTGGATTAACTGCAGGAGGTGTGGCACCAGTTCCTAAATACTTAACAATAGGTTCTGAATACTTAATTGGTAAGCAAATCAACAATCAGACCCTTCTAAACTTATTAGATATTGTTGATCAAGAAATTTCACCAATCAGTGATGTGAGAGGATCCGCGGAATATAAGCGGCTCCTTTTGCGACAGTTAATTATTGCCCACTTTATTACCTTGTTTGAGAATTCAGTTCACATTGAGGAGTTGATTGCTTGAAAAATATAGATTCTTATAGTCATGTACGAGGAGAATCGATTTATGTAGATGATATCCCCGTTCGAGAAGATACTCTGTTTGGTGTGGTTTTTGCCTCCAAAATAGCCAATGGAAAAATCATTTCAATTAATACAACAAATGCTGAACAAGTAGATGGAGTATTCAGAATTATAACTGATAAGGATATTCCAGGTGAAAACCAAATCGGAAGCATCTTTCCTGATGAAGAGCTATTTGCCTCAGACAAAGTTGATTTTATTGGGCAACCTTTAGGATTGATTCTGGCGAAAAGCGAAAAAATTGCTCGAGACGCATTGGAGACAATCGAAGTCGAAATAGAACCCGAGATTCCCGTTGTTGATCCACGAATTGCAGCAGACAAAGGTCTTTTAATTCATGACCCTCGAACCTTTGAAATTGGTGATATTTCCGCGAGTTGGGATAATTGTGACATCATTGTGGAGGGTAAAGCAGAGAGTGGAGGTCAAGAACACCTTTACATCGAAACTCAGGGAGCATATGCCTTTCCAATTGAAAATGATGCAATAAAAGTAATCTCTTCTACACAAGGTCCTACTCAGGTGCAAAAAGCACTTGCTCGAGTCATTGGCCAACCAATGCATAAAGTTCAGATCGATGTACAACGACTTGGAGGTGGGTTTGGAGGGAAAGAGGACCAAGCTACAGCATGGGGATGCATGGCTGGATTGGCCACATATATCACAAAAAGACCTGTCAAGCTAATTCCTAACAGATTAGAAGATTTAAGAATGACTGGTAAAAGACATCCTTACACTTCAGATTACAAACTTGGTCTATCAAATGATGGTAAAATCCTTTCCTATGAGGTTATTTTTTATCAGAATTCAGGCGCAGCTGCTGATTTATCTCCGGCAGTCCTGGAAAGAACCTTATTCCATGCAAATAATACATATTTCATTCCTAATATGAAAGCCACTGCATACCCTTGTCGTACAAATTTGCCTCCAAATACAGCATTTCGTGGATTTGGTGGACCTCAAGGCATGTTTGTGATCGAATCGGCTTTAGCACATGCTGCAGACGTCATGCAACTTGACAGAGACCATCTTCAGAAAATCAATTTACTCGACGAAGGAGATTCATTTCATTATGGACAAGTTGCTGTGAATCCGACAGCCAAGCGAACATGGGAAGAAGCCGAAACTCGATACAATCTTTTGGGGTTAAAGAACCGACTGCAACAATTTAATGCAGAGAATGTTAATTTTAAGAGAGGTTTAGCAGTTATGCCAATTTGTTTCGGAATAAGTTTTACGAAAACAATGTTAAATCAAGCAGGTGCTTTGGTTCATATTTACATGGATGGAAGCCTTAGTATTGCCACTGGTGCCGTCGAAATGGGTCAGGGAGTTACCACGCGTGTCGCCCAAGTGCCAATGAAACTGTTTTCTTTACCAATTGAGCTCGTAAAGATCGAATCAACCAATACGACTCGAGTTGCAAATACATCTCCTTCAGCCGCAAGCGCCACTCATGATTTAAATGGAAGAGCAACTCAAATTGCATGTGAAAAAATCAAGTCACGATTAATTACACTCTCGATCACACTCATGGGTCTTGATGAAACTGCAGAAATAATATTCGATGAAAGTAAAGTCAGAAATAGTCAAAATGACCAAACGATAACTTGGAAAGAATTAATACTCGAAGCGTATTTGAGAAGAATTGATCTTTCAGCACATGGACTTTACTCAGTCCCCAAAATTAACTTTGATACTACAATCGAAAAAGGGAGCCCCTTCGCATACTATTCATATGGAACAGCCTTCATAGAGATTACTCTTGATTGCATAAGAGGCACGTACGTTGTTGATCATGTTAAAGTTGTTCATGATTTTGGAAAATCAATGAATAACATTATTGATTTGGGTCAAATGGAAGGGGGTATAGTCCAAGGAATTGGTTGGATGACAAGCGAAGATCTTGTTTATGATGACTCTGGTAAACTCCAATCGAATGCACTCTCAACATATAAAATCCCAGATATTTATGCAGCTCCAAAAGAAATTCACACGCATTTCCTTGAAAACGCAGAAAATGAATTTGGGCTGTTCAAATCCAAAGCTATAGGCGAACCACCATTATTATATGGATTAGGCGTTTATTTCGCTATCAGGAATGCAGTTAAAGCTTTTAATCCCAAGTCAAAAATTGGGTTCATGGCTCCCATCACCCCTGAAAAGGTTTTATTAAATTTGTATGACGGATTAACTTTGAGATCTGCAAAAAGAATGGATAATTCTATCAAGATACCAACAAATTAGTGATAAAAACATCGTCAATCATCCATTCTTATTTTAAAGGTCCAGTTGAGTTGATCTGAGAATATCTCATGAAAGACTTACCTCTCTGGAAAAAAATCAAATCAAATCTAGAAAGTGATATTATTTCAATTTTGGCAGTGGTTGTTGATCACAAAGGTTCGTCTCCTGGGAAAACTGGTTTCAAGATGGTGTTTGATACCGAAAGCGGTCAAATTGGGACTATAGGAGGAGGGATAATGGAGTTAAATATTTTAGCACGTGCTAGATCAGCAATTGCTGATCCTCATTTTCAGCCGTTGGACCTAGATCAAATACACAATACTCGGGTCCCAAAACAAAAGCAATCAGGACTCATTTGTGCAGGTGAGCAAAAAATTGTTATGTTAAGGCTAACTGGTAAGGATCTCCCTACAATCGTAAACATCATTGCGTCGATTGATGGCAAGACTGTAAGTACGGTTTACTATAGTTCACAAGGAATTGATCTCAACTCATCCGGTGGGTTATCAAAATCAGATACGAACTGGGAATACAAAGAATTTGTAGGAAAACCGAATCGTGTCTACATTTTCGGTGCGGGGCATGTGGGTACTGCGATCTCACAAATTCTATCAACTCTAGATTTCTATGTAATAATGAATGACGACAGAAAAGCATTAGAACTGCTTGAGAAGAATACTTGGGTTGATGAAAAACACATTTCAAGTTATCGCTCACTTGCTCGAGACGTAATTGAGGATGATAAATCCATGGTGGTGATTGTTACCTACGGATTTCAGTCAGATGCTGAAGTCCTTGAGGAAATCCTATCCAAAAAAGTTGGGTATGTAGGACTAATGGGTAGTAAGACTAAAATTAAGAAAATATTCGGTTTGATGAGAGAAAATAATATTATAAAACCTAACATAAGATATCCTCTTGATTCTAAGGAAAACCCTCCAGCACTACATGTTACTCTAGGTGCACTTTTGCTCAGATTAGCTGGGCAATCTACCATCTTTTATTGTAAATTCAAAAATAAGTTTAGTTACTGTGTATCGTCTGGTAATTTAGATATTAT
>JACZSS010000279.1 GCA_022574115.1 Candidatus Heimdallarchaeota archaeon
AATCTATCTGTGACAATTTAGATCTGAGCATTAACACTTGCACCATTGTGGGAATTTGTTGACTATCTACGGTACCCTCGGCCACTACCTCTAGTCTGTCAATTAGGTTTTTGAATTCGGTTAATGCCTCTTCACTAGCAGTTTGTTTCAACTCTTGCAAAAGAAGATCACCTAAGCTAAGCATTGCCTCGGTTGTAGTAATTTGAAAAACATCTTCATCATCTGCAATCTCAGTAAATAGGGTTTGGGCCTCCGCTCGTTTGACAACACGATCACTTTCGATCAATATTTTTGCTTTGGAAACTTTAAACATGTGCTCTATTTTTTTATTATCATCTAATTCCATGTGGACTTTTTCAAGCTGAGCCAAATAGCTTTCCGCACCCTCAGAATCATCCATCGCAATGAACAGATCTACTAAACCATATAGTGGGGTTACTAGGGCTAATAGGTTGCCACTGCTTTGATGAATGTCAAGACCTTTGTTTAGAAATTCTAGAGATTGCTTGAAATCTCCTTTTTCAAGGTAGATAACACCCTTATTGCTGTATAAGTCACCAATTTCGTCTTTACTATCGATTTCCAGATAGGTTTGAAGAGATTTATCAGTGAAGTCTAAGGCTCGATCCAGATCTCCCATAACATGGTAGACCCCTGCGAGATTCAGTTGAGCTTTGGCAATGTTAGCGTGATTGCCTAATTCGTCAAAAAGAACTATGCTAGATTCAAAACTCAGTTCCGCATCACCAAGATTTCCTTTTGACTGATAAATTAGTCCTGTATTGAGTAGAATCATGGCTTCAGCTGGTTTTATCCCTAGTCGTCGACTTATCGCTATCGCTCTTTCAAAATTTTCAAGTGCATCAGAAAGCTTACCATCTTGCCAATTTATATAACCAGTGTTATTGTATATTTTCAATAATTGAGATTCGTTTCCAAGCTCTTCATAGATAACAGAACTTCTGTTCAGGTACGACCCTGCTTTTTCGGTTTCTCCTATAGAGGCGTAGCTTATCCCAATGCCATTTAGGACCTCAGAAGTTTCATAATATTTTCCTGCATTCTCATAAATTGCAAGACTCTCGTTTCCGCTTGTCAGAGCTTCGTTGAATAGTCCTTTCTTTCGTTGAATTTTACTTTGCATATTAAAAATTTGTGCCTGATTTGTGGTGTAATCTTCGGGATAGAAAAATTTCAGTTTTTCAAGTTCACTTGAAGCAGAATCCAACAATTCAGCACTTTCGTTAATCTCACCGGTGGCAAATAACGAGTTGCTATATTCCATCATGGCTAAACATTGGATTACGGAATTGTTCAAGTCTTCAATATCCTTGTTCACGGCTTTTATTGCTTCGACAGCTTCAGTGTTCTTACCTGACCCATTTAGGATTTTTACCTTATAAATTTGAAGAAGGATTTTGCTAAACTCAACTTCGTTTGGGTTTATGTATCCGTAATTAATTTTTTCTAAATTTTCGATTGCAGCAGAAGCTTTTTCCAGATTACCCTGGAGCAATAATTTATCTATAATCGTAAATTTTTCGTCACCAGTCAGAGTAATGGGTTTGCGAAGTAATCTCCTGAGAATTTTTTTTAGATCTGACATCTGCTTTCTATTAAACAAGCTAATCTAGTTTCTTAATTTAGTTTTTCGATTCATAAAATGATGATCTTTTGTCAGAACGAAGAAAATTGGCAAAAGTACGGTTTATCTGTTAGTTATTACCACGAATATATTACTACGAATATAGTTTGTACTTTCAAAAATATGTAATGTACTACGGGGTGTTTTAGTAGGTGACAATTAATTTAGAATTTTTCTTTTTCTTTTTCCAAATCAATACTGGGACAACCATCAAGAGGGCCATAACAGGGGGTATCGATTGAAGAAGAACAGCTCCTGTCTGCTTAATTTGAATGTCGTCATTTGCAGTTAACTTCAATAGACCATCGTTGATGCGACCAACAACCTGAAGGGTGACAAAGAACAGTACTTCAAGTCCAAGCGCATAGATTAAAGCATTAACTTCAAGACGTGGGAACTTAACAGTGAATGTCTGGATGTCAGTTATATGAGATTCATATCTAGCAACAGTTCCACTCATTATCATTTTTGTCGAATCCACAGATAGAGTCCTAAATCCATTTGTCAAGTAGATTTTAGCATTGACTGGAGTACCGTCACACTAAGACACCAAACGCATTTATGTAAATATCCTTTACTTGGATTGTTATATGCTAGGTATTGTTAATTAAGACGTTAACATTGCTGCTATCTGCACCGTTCAGAAAATTATTTCGAACCATGATATAAACATCGGTGATTTGAATTTGAATCAGGTTTTTCCTCATGTTTTTAAAATCAAATCCTTCAATTAACTATGGATCAGTACAGTTCCCTTAATGAGGAATTTTCTGAGATCTTTGTTTTCGCTGATATTAATCAGGTTGTGCTTTTTGGAGTCTGGGGGATCATTTGCGTTGACGATTAATTCACTCTCATCATAAACAGATGTATCCTGCATCAGGAGATCAATTTGAGTTAGAGTGATTGAAGGTTAATGACCTCAAAACTGAATTTAGAAACATCAGGAACATTGTTTTCAGCAATTTTCCAATCAGTAGTGTAGAAATTTGACGAAGTGACTTCTATATTAGCTTGGGGAGCAGACCAAATCTGGATCAAAACAACATTCATAGTGCTCTCTTTACTGATGTTCGAACTCGATGATCGATTTTAGGTTTTACATTGTTAAGATCAGGTAGAATGGATGTTGGTAATTTTAATATAGATCTGATTATGTAAATGTACTAACTTGCAAATTAAACCTCAGTTGTGCTAAGTTTCTTCGTTACTAGATTTTTTAAGTGATTTTTTCAATTCATAATTCCTATATTGTAAATACGCAACTAACCCCACAAGTATGACAAATGCTGCAATCTCAATTATTATAGTCGGATCAAAAGATCCAGTTGGGTCATCACTTGTTGATGTTTCAAAATCATCAGTCGTAAAACTTCCTTTTATTTGAAAAAGTAAGGAATAAACGGACTCATTTCCATTGTTGTCACTTATGACAATTTTCAGATTATAAAATGTGCTATTATTATCCAAGACGGGTAATTTTGCATGTGTGAAAATAATTTGAAGTATATTAGTTGTCGGACTAAAAATACTATCTAAATCAAAGGATTGGTCATTAATTGTCACTTCCAACGAGTCTATATTTATTCCTGATATTTCGTCAACAATTTCAAATTCAAAAACATAAACTAGCGCTTGATCAATCAAGCTTCCATTGAGATCCACCGATTTATCATTGATCATTTTTGGTACAATTAATGGTCCAATACTGTCTAAAACAGTCTCCCATACAATATATTCGTCGTCCAAAAACGCTACAATTCGATATTTTGCTTCTGCACCGATTTCATAACTGAAGCTAAAACTACCATCATTGTCTAGAGTTGGTATTATTGTTGATTCTTCCACACCCACATTTGCTTCGATATACAAATTTGGAGTTCGATCCGATATTTCGCCATTTTCAATTGCATAATAAGATCCACTCAGTGTTGTTGAGCTCAATACATGACTTGTTTTGATAATTTGAGTTGAGCTAGTTAACCAATTTAGGACATCCTCAGCGAAAAATTTATTGTTTAATCCAGCGGGTATATAACCCCCAATTATTCCTGTATTATCTAACCAATTATTAGTTCCCGCTACTAAAACACGACCTCCACTGGATTGATTTGTATAAGTTGCTACGGACACAGCTTCACCAGGCGATATCACAACTATTTCACCAGGAGCTTCCACACTGAGGTAATTCCCATAATGAGTGATTTCGGTTGCAGTTTTACCGAGAGATGAACGATTCAATAAATCAAGAGTTATGAAGCCAAGTGGTTCTATAATGGGTATCTCATTGGCTTTAATCCCAAAGTGCGAAATTAATCTATTAATATCTGTAGCATTAGTTCCTAGAAAGATGTCTCGGTTAAACACATCAATATTTGAAAAATATCCATTAAAATCAATAAGAAGACTTCCACCATTTGCAACAAAATTCAAGATAGCATCAATTTCTTCAGATAACAAGGGTGCTTCCTCAAATCCTTCGTCTGATAGAGATGGAGTGTTTGAATAAATCAAATTTAGCGGATCTGGCATCCATAATATATCTAGCTCATCTAAGACGGAACTATTAAGTACATCACTCAACTCTATAACTTCATATCCGTTTTGCATGGCTAATCTTACCATTTCACCTATATTATAGCCACCAATATGATTCGCTCCAACTTGATCCCAATACGTGTGACCTCTATCGAGCCCAATTATCCCTTTTACAGTCTCACCGACAAAAATTTCTAGGTTCACAGTGGCTAGTTCACCCCCTACCATAGCAGTCACATTTCCTTGAAGAAGGGTATTTGGAGATACGCTTGCAGTATCTATTGTAATTTCTAAATATTGCGAATAAGTATTGCTTAATTTGGCAAAAGTAGCCAAACCATCTAAATCACCAGAAAAAGTCAGAATTATATCTTGAGGATGAGATGAGACGAGAGTTAGAGGCAGGGTAACTACCATCCCTTGAGGAATATCATATAAATAAGATATCGGACCCGCCTTTGGGGTGATCGCTACGAAGAAAGGTGTATTTTCCTGATCTTTTGGTGCTGCATTTATCAGATTCCAAGTTGAATTAAAATTAGCAATGCCCTGACCACCAAATAATTCATTAGTAGAAATAGACAAAGCTCCCCTAAGTAAAGCGGCCTTAATTACCCCGGGATTCCAATTAATTGAATTATTATTTAATGCAGAGATTAAGGTCGCAACCCCTCCTGCTACCATGGGACTCGAAAATGAAGTACCAAAAGTCGATACGTATCCACCACCAGGTGATGTTGTAGTAATTCCTTCTCCTAGAC
>JACZSS010000280.1 GCA_022574115.1 Candidatus Heimdallarchaeota archaeon
AGTATCTCTACACTGGCTTGAGATTCATCCGTTAGCCCTGGCACATACCATCCACTTGCGTCCAAAGAGATGTCTCGATTGTTTATTTCGTCACGAATCATCTCAGGTGTATCCCCTCCAAATGATGGAATTGCATAGTAAGATGTCAAACTGGTAACATTTAGGCGATTATTGAATAAATCATTTGCAAATGATCCTAAAAAAGTAAATTCTGAAAAAATTTGACCAAAATATTCTTCGATTAAGAGTGATTTGTCATTTGTTAGACGGTCTAAATTCAGTAACTCTTCAGCAAGTATCGTATCTGCAGTACTATCCGCCGCATTCTGCGAGAACGAGATGACCGCACCGGTCGATAAAATGATTGTTATCAACATTCCAAGCAGTAGTGAGCCTAGAAATGTCGTTAGTATTTTCCCTCGTAAAGTGTGAATTCCAAACATTCCCATATGTTCAATAGAATTGGCTGGACCTGAATATTAAAGGATTCTTTGTTTTACCTAGCTAATTAACCGAATTCGAAACAAAACAAGGAAATATTGTCAGTCTGAATATAGCTGATTCGCAAAATCCGGTCTACTTTCCGCAAACAGGACAAATTCCTTTGATTTTCAACCACTCTCTGAAGTGTCTGAAGTGGTAATATCTATGACAATATTTACATGCTTCAACCAAATCTTCATCATCAATTTTTCGTCTACAGACGTTGCAAACTGAATTTACTGCGATTTCTTTGACCGATTTCCAAATCGGCAGCTCATCAAATGCTATCTGAGGTTTTTTTAAGATTTTCTTCCCTTTTTTTTGCTTTTGACGATCTTGGAACGAATTGAATAAATCATCGAAATCATCAATGCCAGACATTCTTTGATCCTATTGACAATTAGTAATCAGTTAAATAAGGGTTCTCGTCTAATTATCTGTATTTCGCTCTTGTAAAAGTGAAACAAGAAAATTCAGATTATAACTGCTTAGTAGGATGCAGAAGACAGATTTTAAGTCATTCAACTCTGACGGAAGAAACTCTGTAAGATTGAAAAATCTAAAAGTGGCAGATGACGCTTCTATTCGATCTTGGTGCTTTCGGTCAATTTTTTCGCACCTTGTAAATAATATTGGATTGATTTGAAGTATTGTTGAATTAACAATTCCTTGGTTAATGCTCTTTTAGCATCATCGTTTCCAATATTCTCTAAAGCCTCCCGGGCTGCTTCTCGAACGTTGCTTATACTGTCACTTCGCATCAGATTCACAAGCGCAACTACTGATTCTTTGGCTCTTAGATATCCTAAGGCATTCACCGCCGCTTCACTGATAAATCGGTCATTTACTCTTAGAGCATCGATTAGAGGTCCGATTGCATTAGGAAGTTCTATTTTACCTAAAGACAAGGCTGAAATAGCACGCACATCTGGATCACTATCTCCTTTTAATCGTTTAATTAAGGGGCCGACGGCAGCTTCTGCCTTTAATTCTCCCAACGCATGAGATACATAGAATCTCACCTCGACATCTTCATCTTCCAGAGCCTTTATCAGTGGCTTGTTTGACATTGGATCACCTATTTCTCCTAATTTTTGAGCCGCCTCTTCTCTTATTTTGTCCACTGGATCGTCAAGATCTCGTAAATATCGTATCAAAGGGCGCAATAGATCAAGAGTGTTTGTTAAATAACGAAAAGCGATCTTATAATGACTCAGTAGATTAATTCCTTCATAACCACCGAAATCCTCAAAGTGCACACGGTCATATGATTCCAATTCTTTTGGTATTGGTGTTGTATCCAATAGTAATAGTACAATCGGAATTTTCCGTTCAATTGCTATTTGAAACTTTGTCCGAACAGTCTTTGTACCGGTTGAACTTTTTGAATGAGCGATAATCATTGCGTAAGAATTCTGGATGATTTTTGTCTCACTCTCATCTGGTGGATGGATTTCATTTTCATCACTATATTTCCAAAGTATGTGATTTGTATCTTCTAAATCATCAGAAATGAATTATAAAATTTCAGTGTCCTTTTCAGAGCAATTAAGGTAAACATATGCCATTTTCTCATCATAAATGCATATTCTTACTTTAAATTATTTAGTATTCAAATTGACACTATTAGTTTAGTTAATTATCTAAGATTCAACTGTCGTAATAAAGTTACGCGATCCCAAGTAACACCAGCACAACGAATAGCAATCGTCCTAGGGTGAGAAGAGGAAACGGGTCCCAACTAAGTTTATCTATTCGTATAACAGGAAAATTAACTGGATAACACCTAAACACGCGGTCTACTCCAAAACTCTATAAATTTCTCCAATTAAAAATAAGTGTGAGTAAATTCATTCGGACACCTCAAGACCTTGAGAGACAGATATCTGCCGCGATGGGGGACCTTGCGGCTGATCTTTTGTTAATCAATGCTACAGTTGTAAATACCCTGACCGGTGAACAAATCAAGCAAGATATTGCAATCAAAGATAACAGAATCATTAGAGTAGGTGATATTACAGATCTTCTAGGTAAATATCAGTCAGTGAAAAAAATTGATTGTTCAAATAATTTTTTGATTCCAGGTCTCATCGATTCTCATTTACATACAGAGTCAACTTTAATGAGTCCAACGCACTTTACCCAAGTCGCCCTACCAAGAGGAACTACTACAGTTGCGGTAGATCCTCATGAAATCGGCAATGTGCTGGGGATTCCTGGCTTGGAATTGTATGTTGAGGAGGCCATAACCCTGCCATTAGAATTCCTGGTCGAAATCCCAAGTTGCGTACCCGCAGCACCTTCTTTGGAAAATGGACCAAATACCATTTTAGCAGATGAATACATACCGCTCTTGGCAGACCACAGATTTTTTGCTTTAGCTGAAATGATGAATTTTCCAGGAGTGATTTATCGAGATGAGGAAGTTATCAAGAAACTTGCTTATGCGGAGAAAGCAGGGAAAGTACGAGAAGGACACGCACCAGGATTGATGGGTAAAAAGCTACAGGCATATATTACTGCTGGTGTCTCCAGCTGTCATGAAAGTTTTACCGTGAAAGAGGTGATCGAGAAACTTCGTGCAGGATGTAAGATACAACTTCGAGAAGGAAGTTATGCACGGAATCTAGTTGAACTGGCGAGTGGCATCCGCGACCAAATGAAAGAGGCGAAAAATCCATGGGATCAAGTAATAATTTGTTCTGATGATAGACACGCCGATGATTTACTTGATACTGGACATATTGATAATTCACTCCGTTTGCTGGTAAATGAGGTGGGTATAGATCCTATTACAGCAATAAGAATATGTACACTCAACCCAGCACAACACTTACTACGACCAGATCTAGGCGCACTTGCACCAGGTCGAATTGCCAACATTGTTCGGGTGAACAATCTGAATGATTTTAGGGTAATGGATGTTATTTCTCAGGGTAGACACGTCGCCCACAATCACCTAATGTTAGAAAATTTAGTACAACCCCAGTATCCCAACTGGGCCTTGGATACAGTCAAACCGAGGTATGTACCCAAGTCAGAGGATTTCTTTATTTCTGGACCCGCGCAAAATGAAAACGGAAGAGTTAAAGCTCACATCATCGGCGTTATAGATCATTCACTTATGACAGATCACTTTATAGAGGACGTGCGAATTGAAGACAACAAAGTTGTGCTAGAGGACAACCGAGATTTAGCCTACTATTTCCTGCTCGACAGGCACGCAAACACCTCTAACTTCGCAAAATCATTGGTTAAAGGATTTAAATTCCAAGGAGATGTCGCAGTGGCATCAACCGTCGCTCACGATAGCCATCAACTACTAATTACTGGCAATGATCAACAGTGTATGGAACGAGCGATGAAGGAGGTGATCTCCTCGAAAGGTGGTCAAACCATTGTTACCAGAAAAAATGAAGACTTTGAGATCAAAATTTTGCCTTTACCATATGCAGGTTTGATGTCCCTTGAATCGCCGCGGAAAATTGCAAAGATTATGACGGAGATGAAGTCATTCTCTAAAGAGATCTGTACTGGGATTTCCGAACCATTTATGGCTTTATCATTTATGGCCTTGCCAGTTATTCCAAAGCTTAAATTATCAGACAAGGGAGTTGTTGATGTGGATCAATTCAAGATAATAGATTTGTTTGAATAACCTAAAACTAGCTGCAGCATAATACTCTTTCAATCACGAATATCTTTCATCCTTCGAACTTTGCTCGGATCAATACTAAAATTAAAGGTCGATCCGATCGGTCCATCATATATTTGTCTGGATATTTCAAAATTCATAGATTGGGCCATAAAGAAAACTTTCTGTCTATTTTTAGCAATAATCTTTGCTTGGAATTTTTCATTCGGATGAATCAAGAAGTTTGAATCATCAATAATTGCTACGCCATCACCCAAATCCAATTTTTTCAGATCAGTTACATTTGGTACATTTAGCAGTCTCGCTACTTCAGGATCATGTGGATCTTGCGACATTTCATCAAACGTACCACTCTGTAAAATTTGTCCTTTTGATAAAATAAACAGTTTATCAGAAATTACCTCCGCCTCTTGAGGTGCATGAGTAACATGCACTGTTGTTACTCCGGTTTGCATCTGAATTGAGCGAAATAATAAGGTTAATCGTTCTCGTTCGGGTACATCCAGCGAATTAAACGGTTCATCGAACAATAAGATCTTTGGTTCAGGGGCTAAAGCCCTTGCGAGGGCCACTCGTTGTTTTTCACCACCCGAAAGATATGTCGGATCACGGTTCAACAAATTTGCAATATTTAGCATCTCAGCAACTTGTGAGATCCGATCTTGCCTTTGTTCTCTGCTTAATTTCTTGTTCACTCCATAAGAAATATTTTTGGAGACATTGAGGCTGGGGAACAAAAGTTGTTCTTGGGGTACCCATCCGATCCCCCGAAGTTGAGGCGTAAAGTTGGTAACATCAATAT
>JACZSS010000281.1 GCA_022574115.1 Candidatus Heimdallarchaeota archaeon
TCTTATTAGGCAATTTCAGAAACATTTTACGAATCTAAAAATTAAAATTGTTTGTTCTGATAGACAATACGATTTTTTTTCCCCGATGTTTACTGAATTAAGTATATACCATGAAACTCTACCTCACACTCCAACCTTTGTAAGAGAGAGTTGGAATAAGATTGATGTTGAGAGTACCGTTTATTCATTCCAGCGGAGCTTAGATATGGATACTCAAGTCAGGGATGACGTGGAGTGGGGTAGAATATTAGGTGGAGTAGATTTGGTTATTAATGATATTGAATCGATCCATAACGTCATTACCACTAAGATGAAAATATTTACGGTAAATATATCGAATTTTACTTGGTCAGATATTTTATTAGCAATTAATCACCCGGATCTTGCTAATTCGTATGCTAAACTAGAGCGATTAGCTGACTTGCATATAAAATTACCATTTTCTACTAGTTGTATGGGATTTCGTGGAAATGTCTATTCTGTTGGACTACTAGCCAATGAGATTGATTGGCGGTGGGTTCACGACCAAAAAAAAGGGTTAGATGACCAAAAACGAATTTACATCAATATTGTTAGCATGGGTAATTCGTTCAATTTGACACCACTTTGTGAATTGTTAATACAATACAATTACAAGCCAATTTTACCTCGTAATAAATCTGTGATGGGACTCGTCGGACATCTTGCATCAAAGATCTTGTTCTTTGATCCTGGAGACCAGGTGCAGAACTATGTTGCTATTGCTCATTTAGTCATCGGGAAAACTGGGTATGGTACTGTCTCTGAGTGCTATTCAGCCGGAACGCCATTTCTTCACTGGATTAGAGATGGATTTAAAGAGGATTTAGTCATATCAGAACAAATAGAAAAAGACGGGGCAGGAGTTAAACTAAGTTCGGAATTTGATGAAGAGGAGATAATTTCCCATGTTAAGAGGTATATTTCTCGTCAACTGAAACCGGTGAAAAATGATAATCTGGCAATAATGAAACTAATATTAACTGAATACAAAAAATATAACGAAACAAGATAAGATTATTCTTCTCGATACCATTGAGTCTGATCATCCATATCTTGAATAACATATTTTCGATTAACCAAGAATTGTCTAACTGCATCCGCTTCCTTAACTTTGCCCTCGCTTCTCAAATTTTGCCGCAGCTTCAGCATCATATCCACATCATCTATCTCGCGTTCATCTATTGCTGGTATGATGAGACCCACCACATTCATCATGGTTTCAAATAACATAGTGGCAAATGCCAATTGATTAAGATTTTCAGATTTTCTAAACTGATCAATACGTTTTGCAATAGTATTTACTTGTACAAAGGCCTGAGGGGTGTTTAAATCATCAGCTAGCGATTTATTAAATTTTTCAAGAATTTGTGTAGATTGGTTAAACTCCTCATGTTGAACCTGATGGTTTTTACGAATAAGGTGTTGGACTCCGAGATGGTAGGATCGCACTAGCCTGAAATATCGTTTACGAGAAGATTTGGCTTGTTTCATAGAAAAATCTCCTTTTGTTCGATAATGAGCCTGCAAAAGTGTGAAACGAGTCGGACTTGCGCCCAACTCATCGATTAAATCGCGGATCGCCGTAAAGTTACCTTTAGACTTACTCATTTTTACTCCATCTTGAGTTATAAACTCACTATGGAGCCAATAATTTGAGAACTTCTTACCAGTTGCGCCCTCACTTTGGGCTATTTCGTTGGTATGATGAACAGGTATGTGATCAATTCCACCGGCATGGATATCAATTGTTTCGCCTAAATATTTTATTGCCATAGTTGAACATTCAAGATGCCACCCAGGATAACCTTTACTCCATGGGCTTGTATATTGCATGATATGCTCAGGAGGCGCCTTTATCCATAACGCAAAATCACCTGGATTTTTCTTGTCTTCAATCACATCAATCCGAGCTCCTGCTTTCAAATTCTTCAAATCTAATTTTGCGAAATCTGAATAGGTTGGAAACGTTGAAATATCAAAATATACGCAACCATTTCGTACATATGCGTGGCCTTTCTCAATTAATTGGAGAATTAGATCTATCATTTCGGTGATATGTGCAGTCGCCCTGGGAGCCAGGTCTGGACGCAGGAAGTTAATCCGATCCAAATCGGCATAATATTCATTGATCTTACGATCAATAAGCTCCATAGGGTGCTCGTTAAGCATTCGAGCACGTTTTTCTATCTTATCCTCACCTAGATCATTGTCGTCGGTTAAATGACCTACATCGGTAAAATTTTGAACGTGTTTCAGATTATATCCGAAGTACCGTAGCACTCTGGAAAGTAAATCCCAGATGAGGAATGTTTTTGCATTTCCAACGTGCATGTCCTCGTATACCGTCTGACCACAAGAATAGAAAGTAACCAAGTCTTTGTTTATGGGCTCAAATTTCTCCTTCTTTCTGCTCAATGTATTATACAAATGGATTGGCGGAAAATCGTTTGTGTCCGTCATTTTTTGTCCCAGCTCTAAATGAAGAATTGTGATCCCTCAATGATCGGAATATTTGTATATTTAAAAACCAAAAGTTAGACCTAAGTTTTAGTTGAATAGTCTCGGTTTGGGAATTCAAAATTCAGTTTGCGGATAGGGAAGTTATCTTACCTGTAATAATTTATTTTGACAATTTTTGACCAAACAAGTCCAGATATATGATTTGTTCAATAATTACTTAAACGATTTGAGCAAGGTAATTATTTAGGTAGTGGAAACAATGAACGACAATCAATTTGTGGAAATACGTGAAAACTTGCGAATTGCAATTGATTTAAATTTCTTAACATTTCCTGTCGTGATATATTTCATAACTCTTATCGGCTTCCCGGTTGATACAACCAAATTTTATTTACGAATATTCGACTTAATTCCTTACGAAGGTCTTAGTAATGATTGGTGGGGGATTCTGAGCTGGATGATTTTCCTGGCATTTCCAATTTCGAAATTGAATCAATCTTGCAAACAATTGGACGAGCTCCCCTTCAGGATTTTACCTTTGGTGTATCTAGCTGCCTCGACGATCGTGATTGTGGTTCTAATCATGGCTTTAGCGTCAACCTCGAGTTATGACGGTCTAAATGGATTTTTCTACTTCACTTCAACATTTAGACGACATTTGCTCTTAATTATATTACTGATTTATCAATATCGACAATATTCAAGCGACGAAATTATTTCTGAAGTGAGCAATCGAAAAAGTATAAAATCGTGAGTCTCGGTTTGAAATCTTAAATTTTTTTTTCTTATTTTTATGAGACAAGCAAACCGTCTCATGCTTTAGAAATATTGACATTAAAATCTAATTACATCAGAGAGTGCCTGAATCTTCACTATTATCCATGTGGTTATGAGGCGTTGGAAGTTGTTAAATATTCAAGTATGCGGGTTTTGAACCATTGGAAATGCGATATTTAGCGGGACCAGCAATTAATCAAACAGTATATGTCTCGACGACCGTCCAATCCGCCATAACGTTGAATTACAGTAGTTTCAGGGCTTTCAAAAGATATTTAAAGGTCGCGTACTGATCCAAGATACGTGAAAGCAATAAAAACAACGCATGCAGTACTCCGGGAAGTGCGAAAACAAGGGTTCTCTGAATTACATGCTTGCGATTTACATTTTTCTAAAGACCTTAACTCATCAATCAGTGAATTTGTTACAGCTTGGGAAAATCTCGTTATTGACAAATATATGGAGGATGGAGGAAAATATCGATTAAGAAGATATGGCAGATTTATTTTCAACAGTCGGATTAATAGCCTCTCATTTCAAGGTAAAGTCCAATATTTTCAAAGCGAAGAATTGAATCCTGTTAATGGTGGAAGAAATCGACAATTCGCGCCCCTTTTGGATCACTCTGTTACTAATGAGTTTCTCCACGAACTCATTAAATTCGATTTTAGCCAACTTCCTGCAAATGAAAGGAGAAACGATGGACTTTGGACCGTTGGTGTTCACCAAATTCGAATTCTTGCAGAACCCCGCCAACATGGTTTACCAGCTCCCGAGGGAATACATAAGGATGGGGAAATGTTCACTGTTCAGCATTTAATTAGAAGACAGAATATTACAGGTGGTGTGAATTCTATTTACGACAATGACCAAAAATTGATCTATGAATGGACTCAACAATCGAATTTCGACTCCTATTATTTTGAGGATGAAGCCGTATGGCATAGTGTAAGTGAGATTTCTTCTAAAGATCAAAAAAATCGAGGTATAAGAGATATTCTTCTCATAGATTTTGATCCGGTCACAAACTAAATTAATTTCCTCATGTGGATGTTAATTGGATGGTTATCCGATCTATCCTAACGCAAACTGAAATATCATTTTTTGCAAAAGTGTATGGTATTGGATTGGTGAGTAATTTCGAACCTTTAGAAGGTGGTTCTGAAAATTCTAATTATGTTCTTGAAACAATGAAAGGAAAATATATTCTAACAATTAGTGAAGATGTGGGACTTGATCAGTTAAGTAATTTAGTCCATCTCTACGATCACCTGAATGAAAACCAATTTCCTACATCAATTATCATGAGAGGACTGGACGGTAAATCAATTACTGATTACAAGGGTAAGCCTGCAATTCTTAAGAATTTTATCAAAGGAACAATAGTAAAAAATCCCAGTCCACAAATATTATTCCAAATCGGAGTTCTAGCAGCAAAATTACACAAAATACCGCTTACGAAAGGAATTCAGGATAAATTTCCCTACGGAATTTCTCATTTCCATCAAGCTCAAAGCTGGGATATTAATAATTCCTTTATTAATTGGTTAAAAAAGAAAGCTGAATTTTTGGCTAACAATCTTCGTACCGATTTACCAAAGGGTCTAGTCCACGGAGATATTTTTGGAGATAATTTAATCCAGTGTCAGGGAGGGGTGGTAGCATTGATAGATTTC
>JACZSS010000282.1 GCA_022574115.1 Candidatus Heimdallarchaeota archaeon
CTTACAGTTCCTAAGAGACGTGGAAGCTACTGGGATGGACTTTGTTATTAAACGAGGAGTCTTAACACAACAAGAATTAAAGGACGTATTTGATGGAGAAAGCCCAAAAACCGGAATTTTATCGGTTTTAGCCAAGGTCGTTAGAGTATTTCCACGGTATAGACTCTTAGGAAAATTGTATTCTCTTGTGTCATCTGTTAAGAAGATGGGAGCGATATATGACAGTTATCCGACTGATCCAAAGGACTTAGCCCACTGGAGAAACAAGAGAGATACTCTGCTTGGCGAAGTTTTGTAAGTCGATGTCTGATTCTAAAATAGACCCACTTACGGACAAAGCGTATGCCCTCTATAATGAAGGAGTAATGCATGCGGTCAATAAAAAATTGGAAATGGCCATTACTTTATTTTCAGAAGCGCTAAAGATACTTCCTGAATTTGAAGACGCAATTTACAACCGGGCTGTTGCACTTCAAAATTTGGGTAGATTAAAAGAGGCTATTGATGATTTCAGAAAAGTAATTGAAATCAATCCTGATTCCATCAAAACCCGAATCAGAATTGGATCTCTTCACGGGTATTTTGACAACTTCGAAGGAGCACTACGGGAGTATAACTACATCGTCAAATTAGCTCCTGATAATTCAATGATTTGGTCCTATCGAGAGGTTGTTCTCCAAAAACTTGGAAAGTATCCAGAGGCCATTCGGTCCCATTCTAAAGCGATTAAAATAGATCCTAGATATGCACATGCTCACTACAACTTAGCCTGCTCCTTAGCGTTAATGGGGGACGTTCAAGGTAGCCTCGAAGAGTTAAGATTCGCCATACGAATGGATGGAACAGACAAATATTTTAGGAAAGCATTAGAGGATGCTGATTTTACACCGATACGCCATATACCAGAATTCCAAGATTTCTTTTATCAAATTTCGTAAACCTAAAGTTGTTCCTTGAAAGTAACTCGATTAATCTAATCAAATCCGCTCAATACTTGTTCTGATCTGGAATTCATCCTCTTTGGAGGCTTGTAGAATAATTAAGTGGAGATTGAACATTTATGCAAGAGCAGTTATTTCTTTCCTAAGACGGCCAATATCAGCCCCAACCCATCGATTGACCAGTTCACCTCCCTTGAAAACTAAGAATGTTGGTAATGACATGATCTTGAACGCACCAGCCGCCTCCTGATTATTTTGCGTATCAAGTTTTGCAAAAACAAATTTTTCGTTTGCCACTTTATCTGACATATCCTCAAATACAGGTGTTGACTTTCTACAGGGAGCGCACCAGGTCGCCCAACAATCTACAACGAGAGTCTCCGACTCTGATATTAATTCTTGAAAATTTGAATCAGTCATTACTACTGTGTTCGACATTGTTATTTTTCAATACACTTTATTATTCTTAACGACTTTGTTGTACCCATATTTTCATCTAATTTGTACGTACAAATCTTTAAACGATGAAATTAACCAATATCAGACATTTTGATGAGATGATGTCACCACTTTTCCATTGGCGTAATCCCTTTGGAACTACTTTTCGCAAGAAATTAATTGCTGAATTAATATCTAGAAGTAATACTGTACGAATCTATGAAAGACAAATGGTAAGGAGGAGGCTGAAAGTAATCTAAGATGTAAAACCAAGGTTTTGTAGATACAAAATGATCCATGACATAATTAGGTTTTCATCAGGTTCCTTTTAATGAAATTTGTGATTTCTCGACGAGTTGGATCATCTTTAGGGAGAATAAATTGGCTTGTTGCGGTAAAATAGCTGGTTTCTGGCTCATAATAAAACCCTTCGATTGATTGAAGAAATGGATACTTGGTGTATAGATCCGCGCTCCAACGATCGAGCAGCCCTTTCATTTCATCTACCTTAGGAAGTTGATTGAATATCAAATATAGTTTGAGCGAATTTCTTGAGAGCGAAACTGTTTTAGTGAATACTTTTTGGAGAAGCAGATCTAAACCATTTAGATTTTGAATGTCAGGTCTCGCCATTAGAAATATGTGGTCGCAAAGAGATATCGCGTTAATAGCAAAGAAGTGAAGCCCTGGTGTAACATCAAAAATTACATAATCATAATCCAACTTTTTTAACGCTACTTTCAGTTGCTTTCTTTTTTCGAGGAAAAAGTTCTGGTCAGATCCGTGAACCTGGTCTTTAGCTTTAAAATTGGTATCGCAGTATATTATACCAAAATCACTTTTGGTATCCGGATAGATATAGTTCTCAAGATTGTTATCACTAGAATTCAGAAAATCGTTCAAGAATAAATCTGGTTTATTTTCAGGAAAAATCGCTTGAAACGCAGCCATTGAAAAATCAGCTTCAATCAATAGTGTTCTTTTGCCAAATTCGGTGACTAGGGAATTTGCAACGTTAATTGAGAATAATGTTTTGCCGGATCCACCTTTGTAACTGTGGGTGAGCATGATTTTCATATTCTTCAAAACATCTTAGAGGAGAATTTTTAATAAAATTTGTGTACGTAATAAAAACTTAGAATTCATAATCTTAATGTACTTAGAAATAATCTGTAGACAGGATGACTCGCAAATTAAAATCTAGAAAAGCAGATGGGAGTATTGACCTCAGAGTTGACCTGAAACCAGACATTGCTGACGTTTTCATAGAAATAGTGAACGAGCAGAAATTTCCCTCGTATGCCGAAGCGGTCAGATATTGCATTAAAGAAACGTCGACCAAAACGGAATTTCATCTCGAAGAAGTCTACTGGAACAAAGTTAAGCAATTTCTTAATTTTGATATTGTTAAAACTACACATCACATCCATGGAATGCAAAATTTTGTCAATAAAGCACTTGAAAGATTTTTCGATTTTATTGAAAATTCAGTTGAAAGCATCATGAGTTTTGACATTAGAGCAGAATTGATAGAAGATGAATTAAATGTCGCATTGGCATTCATCAATTGTCAGGAAGAATCATCGCTCAATCAAGCCACAGCTGAAGAAGTAGCTAAGCAAATGGGTAAACGAAACATGAAACAAATTGAAGAGATACTTGAAAAGTTCACCGCTCGAGGAATTCTGTCTAGATTGATCCATCAAAACGTCATTTATTATCATGCCAAGACTGTACGAGCGTTCTAAAGACTTGCTGTTTTATAGTGAATCGTTTCCCCATCTTCCATTCGTGAAAGGAAGCCTTGATTTCGTAAGATTTCTAAATTTTCCTCGGCCTCCGAAAGATCGCAATCAAGTTCTCTGGCAATCTCTTCAATCGATGCATTCTCCATTGCAAGGATTGCTAATGCAGTTGGTTGCAGATTCATGGTTAAGTCAAAGATGTCAACCGGGGTCAAACGTTTCATTTTTGTAGTTACCTCGTCAGGCGATACTTTATCATCCATCAGATTTTGAATAATTGGGATAAAACTGGCGAATTTATCTGTCTCCCCTTTCCAATCAAACAAATCGAAATTTCCAAAGCTTCTAAGAAATCGCCAACCAAGCTCCTGAATGAGTTTCCATTTATCCTCGATATAATCATCAACCAGAATAATAGCGAAATCGCCAAATTTCTTCAGTGAAAAGGTTAATGTTTCAATTTCCATGTATTTCTCGACCGAATGAAACTCATCCTCCAGATGAGAATCAACTTCCTCAATTATCTTTAGTAAACCCTCCGATATGACTCTTTTAGGAATTTGTGAATCACGTTGATGTAAATATGATAGCATGATCCTTCCGTCCGCAGAAATTATATAGATAGCAAAGAATCTCATGGGTTCATCTCGGTAAACTAGTCTGAAACACTATTATAAATCTCGCCGAGATACAAATATGTTCTTATTACAAGTTCACAAATTGACACCTTAAGATTAGCGTTTTTTGTATTTACACAGGGTAAAACCGAGCATCCAATAATTTATTATAATATCATGCGATTTCCTTTTATAAGGTACTAGATCTTATATTAGTGACGACTAGGTGATCACAAGTGAATTTATTTGCTCGAGTAATCAATGGATTTGAGATTAAAGATACTTCAAGTCCTAATAAAATTCGCAGGCAAGTAAAAGCCTCAAAAGAGAAAAATTACGGAAAAATTCTTGAAAGTTTGTGGTTGATTGAAAAAAATGATTTCGCACAATCCAGAACCCTATTGGCAGAAGCAATTGAGGAGTCGCGTAGGGGAGAAAGCTGGGAGGAAGAATATGCTTCTCTATCCGTTCTAATGATTTGCGAAGCGGAGAACCAGAGGATCAAAGAAGCTGAACAGTTAAATCAACAAACAGAATACCTAGATACTGTAATGCAAAAAAAAGGAGTCAATCGAGACAATATCTGGATTGCTCTGAACAAATTTGCCCAAGGACTAATACTGGAGAAGAAACCTAATATTGAGCACTCTATTCTGTTTTACGAATCTGCACTCCTATTATTTGATGAAGTCCATGTTGATTATTACCAGCAACGATTATTTCAAAAACTTGGTGAATTTCATGAACAGGTGGGCAATTATAATATTGCCTTAAGTTATCTACATCAACAAATCTATGCCTCACTAGATGAAATTAAACCAAACTCCCCAATCCGAATTTATGAATCGATCGCTAACATTCATATAGAAAAAGGACAGTATGACATTGCATTGTATTATCTACAGTCTTCGATCAATATCTTAGATAATTTAAACCAAAAAGATGACTTTCACATAAATTTACGAGCTTTGTTACAACAACAGGTTGGCCGTATTTACATAAGTATTGGGAACTTGGACCAGGCTATCTATTATCTTGAACTAAGTTCGACTGTATTTCAAGATCAGGATGATCAAAAACAACTTGGTTGGGCGACAATGCAACTTGGACTCACCAACCACAAAAAAGGGTTCCTGGAGAAGCCAATAAGTTCTTACGAACCTTTTGTAGCAATCTTTCAGAATTTA
>JACZSS010000283.1 GCA_022574115.1 Candidatus Heimdallarchaeota archaeon
GTGGTGAGCTTACCATTTCTTCTAAGAGCGTTTACGAATGGCCTGAAGTCAATATCCGAGGCTATGATAAAGTAATGGTCAATATTCGGATGTTGCATAATTATTTCTATGCCATTAGTAATCATTTCCATATCTGATGCATTCTTGCGCTTCACGATGTCTGGGATATGAATCATCTCAAAACCGTTTTGTGAAAGTGGTATTGCTAATTTCTTGATATTGTCTTGACTCCAATCACCGAAAGCTTTGGCAATTACAAGCTTGCCGTATTCTGATACATACTCAATCAAACCTTCGACGAACGGTGATTTTGTACCCGGATTGATGTTCTGAACATCCCAGAGAATTGCTAGATCATTGCGACGTTCCTCGAGATGTGCTACCTTTTTTACAATGTTTGAGATATTCTCGTTCAGACCTTTCTGGTTCTTTGTCAGTTGTTCAAGTGATCGGACATCAGTTTCACTCTCGTTGCTGGCGGACACGTATTTGACCAAGTGATTTTGCTCTTTAATTAGCTTTCATCATTTCTTAAATAACTGAGAGGCTAAAGGACCTCATCGAAGTAAATCAAATACCTGAAGCAACAACTAGCTTTATTCTTTTATTCGCCGGTTGGAAGAAACATATTTCAAATTCATCTGTAACTGTCTTTTACTTGCATATTTTAATAACAGGGGGCTTGGGATTCCTCGGATCAAATTTGACTAGGAAGTTGCTTCAGAGCCCTCTCAACACCATTACAATAATTGATGATCAATCATCAGGGAGCTTGAATAATCTTAGTAACCTCCCTTCATCCGATTTTTATCGAATTAGAATTATCAAGAAAGACGTTTGTGCTCTCAATTTTGGAGACATTGAGGCGAAACTTGATATAATTTACCATCTAGCCAGTAGAGCATCTCCAAGAGATTTTTTGGATTATCCACTCGAGATCATGTACGCTAACAGTTTTGGGACTCAACGTGTATTAGAACTCACACGGCAACATAAATCAAAACTAATTTTCACCTCAACGTCAGAGGTGTATGGCGATCCTTTGATTCACCCTCAAGATGAGACTTACTCAGGCAATGTCAATCTTCATGGAATTCGATCCTGCTATGATGAATCCAAACGATTTGCTGAAACACTGATTGCGGCTCATACGAGGAAGTATAACCTTGATACTGTGATTCTCCGAATATTCAACACCTATGGGCCAGGTATGAAAATTGATGATGGTCGAGTCATCCCCAATTTCATTATATCTTCGTTAGTTGATAAATCTATTAAAATCAATGGTGATGGTAGACAAACCCGGAGTTTCTGTTATGTGGACGATTTGGTAAATGGCATGATTGACATTGCTCAGTTGAAAAATAACCAAGCAGATGTATATAATATTGGAAATGATGCAGAAATAACTATAAATGAGCTAGCACATCTAATCCTCACTCTAACCCAAAGTGATAGCGAAATAATATATGGTGAACAATTATCTGATGATCCTCTACTTCGTAGGCCAATCTTGACAAAAATTCGGTCAAAAATCAAATATCAACCCCAAATTTCATTAGAAGAAGGTTTGAAACGGACAATTGCATATTTGGCAGATCAAATGGGCATGAGTCACAAGAAATTGCTAGAGGTGAAAATATGAGTCTTCCAGTTTCAGTTGTCATCCCCAGCTACAATCGAGCGAGGTCGTTATATCGAACTCTCCTTGCTCTACATTACCAGACATCCCCTCCAAATGAAGTTATCGTCATCAATGACCACAGTTCTGATGATACAAGACTGATATTGGACCGCTTAAGAGCGAAATCATTGAACTATCATTTGATTGTCATTCACAATCGAAATAATGCAGGACCAAGTATTTCACGAAACAAAGGAATTCTTGCGGCGACGCAACCCTTTGTTGCGTTTACGGATGACGATTGCATCCCTGCTCAAAATTGGTTAACGGTGATGTACGAACGGTTAGACCAGGAAAATACGAATAACAATGCCATCATTGGGATCGGAGGAAAAGTACTTGCTCTAAATCAGGATTTGGTTAGTCAGTATTATGACTTACATCATATTTTAGATCCGCCATCATCTGAAATTTACTTAGTCACCGCAAACTGTATGTATTTCCGAGATGTGCTTTTAGAGGTCAATGGATTTGATGAGACCATCAAGGTACCTGGTGGGGAAGATCCAGGTTTATCTTTTGCACTGAGTAATCTAGGTTATCAGTTTTACTTTACACAAGACGCAGTAGTACACCACGACTATCAACAAACGCTCAAGAGTTTCATTAAAACGTTTTATCGATATGGAAAAGGATGCCATTATGTCACTGCTAGATATAAATGATGTTTGGGCCAATTCCACTGATGTGGAATGGAGCTACGATACACTACAACCTCCTAAACTAAGTGTGGTTACATTACATCGGGATCTAAAATTTCATTACCGATATTACCGAATGAAAAATATTCCAATCAGTCAAAGACTGCTACTATTAGGACTTAGGCTGATGCAACGCATCAGCTACAATTTAGGATGGAGATTAAGTGCTAGAAACAGCTAGTCAAATCACCTGGCGAAACCTCCCATTATGTGAACTTTGGAGGAAATTATATCGGTCCAAACGATTTGAACGCTTTAATTTGCAAGATCTTTCAGAGTACGTTGATTCCCACAAAAATCAAACAATCCAAGACCTACTCCCAGAAAGAATCATTCCAGAGATCGAATCGACTGATATATACGGCGATGAATGGTTTGAAACCCAAGGACTGTACCTGATAGTTAATTTACTGACCTATCCAGAGCTCCTTGATATTCTGCCGAATTTTCTCGTTCCAGAAAAGAAAAATGATCACCTACCTAATAAAATCAGTTTACAACGGCTAACAGCTCCACTCCCATCAAAATACCTAATTGAACTCACCAATAATTGTAACCTGAAATGTATCATGTGTGGAGTTGGTGAATTACCATATGACCATTCTAAGACAATATCGCTTGATGCGTTTGAAAGTCTTATGCGAAATATCCAAACAAATTCAGACCCCAGTAAATTGACTTTTCGACTCAATGGGCTGGGAGAATCTACTATACTTCCAAATTTTCTAAAATATCTCGCCATCGTTCCACAAAAATCTCACGTGGAGCTTGTCACCAATCTCACGATTGTTGATGCTGAAATTTGGGAAACATTGATTAGACGTGATGCTCTTCTGCTTGTATCCTGTGATGCTGTTGGAGAAAAGTTCGAATTCATCAGAAAGGGTGCTTCATTTCCAATTTTTACAAATAATCTAAAGTTACTTCAGACCCTTCGCAAAAAATACCGGAAGGGTACCGTGTATGTAATTTTTACTTGTCAAAAAGAGAATTATGAGGATCTTCTTGATGTGATTAATCTTGTTGCAGAACACGACTTGGATGGCCTTATTGTTAACATGGTCAAATTGCCTGACAATTCTTGGATGTTGTTTAGATCCAACGAGCTTATTGGGATCTTCAAAAAAGCATCAACTCTTGCCTCAAGATACAATTTAGATCTCAAACTGCCTGATCACCTGGAAACTATTCAATTAGAATTAACGTACACCAGACCTAGTTCAGCAAAGATGTGTCCCAATCCCTGGAGCGAAATTTATATTCGCTATAACGGCGATGTGACTGTATGTAACATGCTGAATCCGTACATATATGGAAATATCAACTACCAAGCATTTGAACAAATCTGGAATGGCATTAACGCCCAGCTATTTCGTAAAACCATAAATACCGATGCAAGACATCCCTACTGCAAAAATTGCTACTACTTGAGGTAAAATGATGACCATTCGGCATCTTTCATTTTCAATTACACTGGAATGCCATTATCAATGCACTCATTGTGATATGTGGCGATTGAAGGACCCTTTAGATGCTCTGACTGCCAATGATCATATAGACCTGTTGCGGGACATCTCTCAATGGAACCCCCCACTGCATCTTAATCTCTCAGGTGGGGAGCCACTTCGAAAATTTCAGCACGTACTGGACGTGATTGGCGAAGCAAGTAGCCTTGGACATGATGTTTCTTTGAATACCAATGGTTCATTGTTGACACCTTCCAGAGCTGAACAACTGTTGAAAGCAGGTTTAGGGACTATCGTGATCTCGCTTGATTCACCACACGAAATCCAACAAAACAAGACCCGAGGGTACAAACACGCTTTTCGAAGTGCTGTTGATGCTTTCCTAATGTTTGTTGAATTAAAGAATAACTATCAATTTCAACTTTACTCTCTGTCCATTATAGCAGAATGGTCAATAGCTAATATTGGGGAATTAGTTAAGCTCTTGTCTTCCCTAAATGTTGATGGTATGCTGTTTCAAGTACTACAGCCGAATTTTGGAAATCCGTACAATGCGACACAAGTGTTACAACTACTTGATGACTTTCAATCGATCGCTCCAAAACAGACAATACTGAATGGGGTCCACAAATTGCACAAACTGCAAAATCAAGGTTATCCAGTTTTAATAACACCCGAGGAATTTGAATTCCTTCCTCACTACTTCAACAATCCATATATTCTCCCAGAACCAATCTGCGGTGCAGCAGAAGGAACGTTAGTGGTGGATGTTTCCGGTAATTTGCAATTGTGCTATAATATGTCAGTATTTGGTCACAACGATCTGGGGAATATTAGATTCGTTGATGTAAGAGAAATATGGTATGCCCAAAATGAGTTACGTCACAGAATGAAATCCTGTAAATTAGGTTGTGGGATGAATCAGTGCAATATCCGTAAGGAATGGGATTGATTGTATATTGATCAATGTATAAATACTTGGCGTAGTCGAATTTGAACCAGAGATGAATAGATCTTGCTCCCCCTCCCACGATGTAAGGCTCAAAGTTACGAGATTCCAGAGCGTGATAAATT
>JACZSS010000284.1 GCA_022574115.1 Candidatus Heimdallarchaeota archaeon
TTATTCTTTCTAGCATGTTTCTCAAGACAATTAGTTTGTCTTACAAGATCTTCTTTCTGCTTACTAGCCCTTACTGGTGCATAGATAAATACTTCTTTACCCATTTTGTCCTTGTTTGCTATTCCTAAAAATTACAGGATCTTCTTGTACCTGTACCTTCTATGTTCTCCTTTTGTAGGATAATTAGATGTGAGATATTCATCCACATCCCACCGTCTTAGGGTTGAAGTGGAGACACCAACTAATTTAGAAACTTCACCGATACGAATATACCGACTATTCTTTGAAATTACGTTATTAGATGTCTTCAACCTTGTTGGATGGATTTGATAATAATTTCATCGTCTGTCGATTACAGTCAAATAATCGATTTCAACTAGCTTGTCAATGTCTTGTCGTAGAAAAGTTTCTTAAATTCCGTTAATAATCTTCAAAATGTGAAAGTCGTAAATACGATGTTAATATTTGTCCTGTTTACTAATGTTGTTTCTGGACAAGTAGATACAAGTCAAATTGGTGTCAAAGATGGAGATATATTCGAGTTTGTAATTACAGAAGATGAAGGTATTGGTTCGTTTGCCACAACTGATTCTTCCAAAGGGGAAATATTTAGTATAGAGATCGAAGATACTAACCTTGGATCCACTAATAAAATAACGATTAAAGTGACCCAACAGAACGGAAGCAGTGATCAGCAAGAAAATGATATGCTTTTACTGGGATCCAAAATTCTATTCACAGATTGGGATTATTTTGAAAGCTTCAGAACCTTCTACGAGTCACTAAATACAGAAAACAATACCCTATCAATCGAAAATGGTGACAATATATTCACATATTCCAATTCCATCAAAGTTGAATCAGTAGCTCTAACAACATTATTCACCACCATTACTACATATCAAAAATCAACAGGGGTCGTGAGAACATATGAGAGCCTCTTCTCAATAATTATTGCTGATGACATTAATTCACAATCATTTGCCTACGAAAGGGTTGACCTTGAAGACCTCGATGTCAGCGATTCAGGTTTTTTAAACGGGTTACAACTGGGATTCTTACTTCTCAGTTCATTTGTCGTGACGAAATTCTTTGTCAGAAGACAAGTTAAACACCGCTCACAAAATTAAAAAAAATAAGAGTTATGAGCCTCTATCGGTCATTTACAGTATGTCTTACAATATTCTACTCAGCTTAAAAGTCAAAATCTAGATCAAGATCAAAATCATCCCTAAAATCAGAACCAAAGTGTCTGCCAAAATGGGCAAATCCTTTTGAAAAGCTCTTGGTTATGTTTCTAACGATCATTGAGGGATCAAATATATGACCATTTATTATCATTTGAGGCCCTTTACCTATCTGAATCTTTTCTTCACCATCTTTTATGATACGTACCCCGGCTTTGGTTGAAATCTCCACCAAGCTATCATTTTCTCTTTCGACGATTAACACACCATTATCTTTTGACAACACAATTGTTGAATCAGAGGTTTGAACAAAGAGCATGCCTGACTGATAAGAGACAATTGCTAGAATTTTATCATCATGGTCCTTGTCACTCAGGTATTTACTATTTCTGAACATATTACTATGTGAACGTGACTTGAACTCATCCAATATTTTTTGACTTTCAGAAATATCTACATCCTTCAATTGGGGCCCTATGAATTCATCTAACGAATTATTGAAATCAATAATTGCTGAATATTTGATATTTTCTTTAATCGATTGGCCTAGCATACCCCCAGATGAATGAACAGTGAGATCAGCATACAATACTAGATCATCGAGAACAATCCATCCGATTCGTTCCTCTTTCTCTTCATTTTCTATGACCACTTCATGCAATTCAGCTGCAATTGAAACAAGTTTCATGTTTTCGTGAGTCCATTCTTCACCAGCTTTGAGCTTGATACCTTTTCCGGTAAGTTTCACTTTATCTATATCTAAGTTGAATATCATATTTTTATTCCTCCTCGTCAGCATCGCTGATTTCGGCTTCTAGTTCTGCTTCATCCAGAGTAGCCTCCTCCTCGAGATCTTCTAGCTCTTCTCGAATATTCTCAGCTTCATCCCCTAGTACTTGTTCCTCTTCTTCGAGATTCTCAGCCTCTTCCTCCAGCTCATCCATATCATCTTCAAATTTAACGTCAAACTCTTTTTCTTGATCTGTGAAGCGTTTATACACAATTTCTGCTAGTTTCAGTGCTTCTACGCCTAACTGGGTTATTAAATATCTGCCACGTGTGGTCTCTTGATGCACAAACTTAGATGACATTAGCGATTCCATGTGATGTTTAAATGTTCCACCTTTAACTCCTATTTGTTCTGAAAGCTCTCCTTGATAGGCAGGACCGTTTTCAAGTAATTTCAGAAGTTTCAACCTTCTTGGGTCCGCAATTGCACTCATGAGAGCAGGGGCGTTGTTGAAGAAATCATCCAATTCCTCCTCAGAGAATTCATGAATGTGGATTACCTGTCTACCTCTTCCTGTTTTACGAGATCGTCGTTCCATGTTCCTAAACTGACGATGCATGTCTTTTTGTGAAGCTCTGATTTTGCGACCAATTTCTTTTGCCTTTCTCCTTACTTCTCTCTTCTTTTCTCGAAACTCAGGATCTCGTTTCATTTCTCTAGCAAAATCTCTACCAATATTTCGTTCCATGGAATGAAATCTCTGTCCCATCGAATCCACTGATCTTTTCAAATTTTCCTGTACACCTTCTATGACTGATGATAGGTACTCACTGATTGTTGTTCCAATCTCCTCTTCGTCAAAGCCTAAATTCTTATCATCTAAACTGATGTGAATTTCTGGATCAAAATCGTTTTCGAAATATTCATCTGGATCGGTATCTTCAAAAGATTCAGTCCGCTTGCTTTTGAGCATTTCTTTAATTTCGGCCATTTCTTCGTTGATCTTACTTAACTCATCCTCTACTCGCTTTCTTTCTTCTGCCATCTTAACTCACCTATTTTCCCTCACAGATTGATGGATTGAAGATTTGTGTAATTCTCGTTCGTCATCTTTTACTTTCCTGCGGAACCTTTTCATTCTTTCCTTTCTTTTTCTTTCTCTTTCTTTCCAGGCGTCTGATTTGATAAAATCAGGATCCTTTGGCATAATTTGTTCTTTGTTTTTTGGGGTTTTTCTTTCTTCTGTCATAATTAATCACAAATCCTGGAGCTATAGGTTATTTGCGAATGGGATGTATGAATTTGTTTGTTTATGAGAGGTTGTTTCATATCATCTCACCCAATAACGTCCAGTTAAGGCTGTACTTTTTGAGTCAAACACTCGGATTGCTTCCAGTTCAGCACAATCTACGTTTGTTTGAACTGATTTTTCCTTACAATGTTTGTCTGTTTTCAAGTGCCTCATCTGGTAGTCTCCGGTAATATTTCTATCAGCTCATTTTGAATTGGTAGTAAGGTAATACCTCACTTCTTTTCAATTCACGGTAAAGAGCACTTTGAGCTCTTTCGTCCATTTGTGGTCTTTGAGACGCTTTCACGACGATTGATTGAATGTCGTTCTTGATCCATCGAGAAGGTAGTCGTAATCGAATTGTTTGAAATATTTTTGAGTTTTTTATTGATACTGCCATTTTTTGTTCCTCCAGCTGTTGTTTCATTTTTCTGGTGGTTTAGAGAAAAAATCTGTATTAACTCCCTTTGGTTAATATTTTTTCACTTTAGATCCTTAATACAGTTGATTGTGATTTTCGCAATTTTTTTGTATTACAGAATTGTTCTCTAATATTATATAGAACTGTAAAATATATAAAGCTTTTGACACTTTTGAGTTGAAGATGCAAGTACAGGCATTGAACAGTTCATAAGACACCTAACTCTAGTTTTATGGAATAAATTAACATAAAAGTGTAAAAGCCAATCAATCATCGCAGTCTATCAAGCCCATCACTCATTGAATGACAAGATAGCGTGATCCACCTTCATCATCTTTGAATTTTTGCTGATGGAATCACCATAAATACGCTCAACCGATGCATCAAAAGGAGTGTGGGTTCTGGAGGAAAGTAATTGACCTGTACGCATATGGAGGCTCCTCCTTTTCAACAATTCTCCATCCTTATCAGGCCAATTGTCCATATCTTTAAAATACGTCACTGCAATTGTTCCAACAATTCTCTGATCATTTCCTTTCAAAGTAATTAAAAATCGTTTGTCATCTTTTGTGAGGAAAAAGATCTCAGAGGGCATTATTTGATTAGTTCCGCCGAAAAAATTGTTGACAGTCTCTTCTAATACTTCATCCAGCCCGGTTAATGTATTTGCAATGGCTGCTGCATCTCCCAACCGATCGTCTGTAAGGAACAGAGTCTCATTTATAGTAAAATTCGATTCCATTGTTCCAACTACCAAATATTCAGCTTCTCTGAAAGTATCGAAGATCTCGAATAAACCCAAATCACCAAAAGCTGCCACTCCTAAAGCATGAGCCAAAAAATCTGGCGCAAGATTATCTTTCTTGATCACTTTAGTATCCAGTTTTTTCTTTTTACCTTGTTTCTTTATTCCCTTTTTGTCCTTTTTAGCTCTTGTTCCGGTCCGTGCTGTCGATTCAATCGATTTTGGAGGGTGAACAATTTGATCTGTCTCCTCTGATCTCTTAAAAAATGAAAGAAATATTTTTTAAAAGTATTAATAAAACAATTGCAGCACCTGCATAACCCAGTGCACTAATAAATATACCCGGATAAAAAAGGACAACCATAGTGGGTGGGATAAACGTTGCCGCAAGTACGCCCACACCTTGCCGACCTTTCTTTTTCAATTTTAAGCCATCGGCAAGGAAGTCAAACACACAAAGTGATACACCCAGAAATGAAGTAAGAATACATACTGAGGAGAAGAAACGGTAAAATCCCGTAATCCAATCTTTA
>JACZSS010000285.1 GCA_022574115.1 Candidatus Heimdallarchaeota archaeon
TACCCAAGAACTCAATCATGCCATTTTGGGATTAAAAAATCCAATGAATTATTTGATGAGGACTTAGTACCACGAACCCCAGAGGTAAAAGAAAGTTTGCAGAATTACATGAGAAGATTGATTCGATGGATGAGTCAGAGATGGAATGGTCCTGAACCTTGTGATACGAAACGTGGTAGATTTTGGCGCATTTGTAGATATTGGTATCAAAGAAAATGGTTTGATCCATGTCTCCAAAGTTACGGAACGGTCTCTATCGGATATACATTCAATCGTTAAAGTCTCAGATGATGCGAAGGTAGAGGTCATAAATCTAGATGCTGATTAAATAAGAATCGCCTTAAGGAGATTTAACTAAATGGAAAGGCTGCTTAATCTGGTATATTTATCTTGTCTACTGGTCAAATCAGTTCAGGCGAATTTTGTTAGTTGTTGGTCCATCATTTCGTGCAATTTTTCCTTCGTAATTGCATTTGGATGATTTTGATTTAGCTGTGCGATTACTCTAAACATCCAACCAATTGCAGATTCAGTGTCAGCTGTGTTGGTCACTAAATATTTAACTTTGGGATTATCTGTTGTCAATGCCTCGATAATTGAATTCGCGACATTATCTGGCTTATCGTATTGAGCTCGCAGCCAATAATCAGAGTTATCAAGATTCGTCATTATTTGTGTTGACTCTTCCTTATACAGGGATTTTTCATACATCTTCATTCGTGATTTTTGCAATGGAATAACCGCCATAGTTATGTCTGAGTGAATGTTCCCAGGTTTTATGGTGATAGCAGTAATTCCAAATTTTTTAGTTTCAGAATGAATAACATCCATGAGAGCTTCCACACCAAACTTGGAAACAGTATATGCTCCTATGAATTTGGTTGGAATTGTTCCAGAGAGTGATCCCATACTCAGTATTCTCCCCTTGGATTCGCGTAAAAAGGGAAATAACGCTCTTGTGACCTTGAAAACACCATATAAGTTGACTTGTAGAATGCGATCGAATGATTTGTCATCACATTCCATTAAGGGCCAGTAGTCAGATATCCCTGCATTATTCACCAATCCATATAACCCTTGTCCTTCATCTTCAATCCATTTTACGAGATTGTCAATATCCACTTGACTCGTCACATCCAGTTTAACAGCTTGTATATTGGGGATTGAATTTAATTCATGGATCGAAGACTCAAGATAAAATCCCACGTATGTCTTATATCCTTGAGATGCGAGTTTTTCTGCCGTGAACCGTCCGATCCCTGTGTCTCCTCCAGTGATAAGAAGTGGGCCAATAGTGCTATTCATAACAACAAAAAATATACCTTATCGGTTAATATATCTCTTTGTTTCTGAGCTTAAATACTCAACAAGAAATAAGTAGTAGTGAGGACTCTTATTAGGGCCATTAAACTTCCTGCATCGGTTGATACCAGAAATGAAAAATTGTTATATGCAATCATGAGTTAACAGTTAATACATTACTAAAACCCTATGACAACTAGCTAGGCTCAGTCCTAGGAGATAACGGCACACTGATTTTTCAGGTGGAAATGAATGTTGACGAATTTTAGGTTATCCGTAAATTTCAATCATTCCATCACTAGTTAAGACATTGACTGTATCATCCGAGCTTAGCAACATTTGGATCAAGCCCTGTACCGACCTCAAGATTGATTTTAATATTAAATTTTGGCTGGCCAAAATCATTCAAGAAAGGTGCTAGCCAAATTAATTTGCTTGTCATCTTTTCTGAATCTTGGCTTAATTCCCATATTCCTCCCATGGGTATCAAATTTCCGCTACCAAAGGTTCGATAATTGCTTAAATCATTATCAAAAATACTAATAAATGAATTTAATGGTGAACCATGACTAACAATAATTAAGGTTTTGTTGGATATGTGTCTTGATTCAGAGTTCCACCATTTTGTTATCCGATCTTTTAATTCAGATAAGGTCTCCTTATTATTTTGTTCCTGAAGAGGAACAACAATTTTAAGCTGGAGATTGAGCAATTTACAAATTGGCTCAGATGTTTGATACGCTCTTGTGAAAGGTGATGAATAAATAAGATCAATTGACTTGGAATTTAGCCACTTAGCGGCTTCTACAGCTTGTTTTCTCCCAATTTCTGATAACTCTGGTCCTGGAAGAATATCATATGATCCCTTATAATCGGGTGAGGGAATGCCATGTCTTAACAGGTAAATTCTTCTCTTATTTGTCACCTATAATCACTCACCCTTAATAATTTCTAGCATCATTCAATTTGACCTTTCACCAGAGAAAATCTTCGGATTAGTTCAATATTCGTGATAACGCCAATGATCCCTAAGCCTAAGACCAAAATGTTCAGGGACCAATTTGATGCTATCAAGAATATTGAGATAATAAACAATCTACTGTCTCTTCCGGCAATGGTTCGATTAAAATCGCTAGGTGCTCCTAATGCTTTAAATTTTGCCGAACTATAACTTATCAACAAACTTCCTCCTAGGGCACTCATGTATGTTATAATTATCAGATTAATTGATTGATCAGAGTTATTTACTAGTAATACTAAAATGCTTGTGAAAATGATAATATCCGAGTATCGATCAAGTACAGAATCAAAATAGTCTCCAAATTTACTCATTTGATCTGTTTTTCGCGCAATTTCTCCATCGGAGCCATCAAGAATGCTTGAAAGTTGAACAAACAAGCCACCTATTATCCCTAAACTTAACATGTTGAATATTGACGCTATAATTGAAAGCAAGAAAGCAGCTATTGAGACAATATTTGGGGTAATAGACGGCCATACTCGAAGAATAATATTTGTTAAGGAATTGGAGATCGGTCTATTGAGATACTTTGATACCCAACCATCTGTTGATTTGTGATCAATCTCAACCATGATGACCAACTGGCATATGATCCATAGATCTTTTTGGCATTATAGCTTGAGTTACATTAAAATCAACTTTCGTGTCGATATCTGTCCAAAATAACCCTGAACAATCAATTGGAATGAATGGTCTTTTTAGTTCATCGATCCAATATTTCATTATATCTGTTATTGTTAATTTCAACTTTCTTTTCTTAATATTCAATTTTTTTAATTCTCTCATATTGAGCAAAAATACACCCATATCAAGCCCATCATATTTTTGGATTTTTTTGCCAATATTTATTATCGCTTCATTCTTGATTGATACTCTAGTTGCATCGTTAATTTGAAAGCTATATCGCGGTGAACGATCAATGCATAATCCCATGCCGTTTACTTTATTAATTGCAGTTACAGACTCTTTTGCTCTGACAAATATGTTAAAATCGGGACAATTGTCTACCATGGTTAATAAGCAATATGGCGATTTAATTAAATTTTTAGCAGTCAATAAAGACTTCCCATTACCCAAATGAAAGTTAGAATTGTGAACCAAAAATAACTGGACTGGCAATATTTTCTGTAATTTAGCGATGTGATCTCTAATTGCCTTTGATCTATAGCCGGTCACAACATAAATTTTTGATATATTTGCTTTTATGAGTTGCTCTATATTGTACTGTAGCATTGATTTTGTCCCTACTTTCAGTAAGGGCTTGGGGATTTTTCCCGTTAACTCTCTAATTCGATTTCCAAATCCCGCCGCTAATATAATTGCTTCATTTACATAAATAGAACCATTTGCTTTGGTAATCTCACGATTCCCGTCTTCAAAGGTTAGTAAATTCAAGTGGCTGTTCACAAAACTAATAGTACTCCTATTTCACATCTGGCCGTCAGTTATCTTCTTCTAAATATAGTCATTCTGAAAAATCTTCATCGCATCTTGGTAATTTCAACCTAGATAACAATAAATATTCTTAAACGTGCAAAATTAAATTTAATTTTAGTAACAGATAATTGGCCCCAGCTGTTATAACCAAGGTATTTAGATTTTCATTAAAAGTATTTACTCTGAGATCAATATTATTTAATCGATCCCGTGACGTCTTAGTTAAACCTTTCACCGATTAACGTATCAGTAGACGATACTACTACTATTTGCATTGCTTAACTATTGTTAATATTGCAAAAGCCAATTTTATCAAATATCCATCTGCTCCTTTGTCTTTCAACTCTTCATATTCTGCTCTTCCCTTATTTCCCAAATTCAAGAGCACATAGAACCCCATTTCTTTGATCTGAGGCAATACAGAAGCAACAAGCTCTGTCGTCTGTCGTATTTCTCCTCCCTGAATCAATATTCTATCAAGACCTTCATTCTTCATATCCTGTGCTATAGCCAAGAGAAGGTCAGGGCTCATTTTATATCTCGCTAGTTTCCTATTTGTTGAAGCCATGGGACAATAATCACAATCAACTTTGCACATGCTAGTAATTTCAACAACTCCTCTGAGGAGTGCCTTATCTCCAAAATACTCCCTTCTAATATCTCTTGCAGACTGAAATAGCTGTTTTTGAGGATCCCCTCTTGCTTGTAAGATATCTACAATATCACTTTTACTAAACATTTCTCATCCCTCTGTAGTTTTGTAATTCGTAATCAATCCGATGACCAGTTCGTAGTCATTGTTGTTTTCATTTTGTGCTCTTTCCACTGGGGCGGTTGTATGCCCTATTGCACCAGTCGAGAAGAAGTCCATACCTCGGAATAAGCATCACCGTCTTGGTGTACAGCTTCAATCGAGAGGATTGGGGCGTCGATGGCGCGGGACGGGGCCACCTCACCGGACCGGCAGAAACGAACGATGCCCAGAATATTCTCGGCATCGAGATACCTTGGCGTGGGCCAGGCGGCGTCAAAGGCCGTGCCCACGAAGGGCTGACGGCTGTCGTTTTTTTCAGAGGCGAATGCTACCATTTTCCCGAATCTCCATGACAATCTGTTTCTGGTTGATGCCCCGTCTGCTAGTTCAG
>JACZSS010000286.1 GCA_022574115.1 Candidatus Heimdallarchaeota archaeon
CTATACGTGTAGTTGTGAGAACCAATATGCCAGTGGGGTATGATCTGTCATCCCAAGAGCCCCATGAACCTGAATGGACCGATCAAGGACTTTTTGCAGCATATTTGCAACCTGAAACTTGATCAAAGAAATCTCTCGTCGTGAAGCATACGTTCCAAATTTATCGATTTTCATTGCAGTATCTAACACCATTAAACGATTAGAATTGATTTCTGCTCTACTTTCTGCTACCCAATTCTGAATCGTTTGTTGATCAGCTAAAAATGCAGTCCGGGTAATTCTTCTTGAGACTGCCCTCTCACACATCAGTTCAAAAGCTCTCTCCGCGATACCAATCCAACGCATGCAATGATGAATTCTTCCAGGTCCCAAGCGATTTTGAGCTATGGTAAACGCTTCACCCTCGATGCCCAAAAGATTGGTTTCTGGCACAGTACAATTGTCATACTTTATCTCACTGTGACTTCCCCAATCAGAGCCCTGCGACCCCATTACAGGTATGTTCCCAATGTTATTGAAACCTGAAGTTGACGTAGGAACAATGATCATACTCGCGCGCTTATGTTTATCCTGTTCAGGATTCGTTACCGCCATCACGATTGCAAATTCAGCACCATCTGCAGCCGAAGTGAACCACTTTCGACCATTAATAATATAATTTCCATTTTCTTTGGAAGCCTTGGTGTTTAACCAAGTTGGATTAGATCCTGGAGCATCAGGTTCAGTCATTGAGAAACAACTTCTAATTTTACCGGCTAGGAGAGGTTCCAAAAATCGGGTTTTCTGGTCGTCTGTTCCATGTTCGATAAGAATTTCCATATTACCTGCATCCGGAGCTTGACAATTGAATACGTAGTGTCCAAGCGAGGAACGACCCAGAAATTCGGAGACATATCCATATTCTTGAAGACTTAACCCCATCCCACCATATTCTTTGGGTATCTGGGGTAACCAGAAACCTAGTTCTTTGACTAATTCTCTTTTTTTGTCTAGTACAGGCAACATTTCTCGAAATGAAGTGTTACGAAGTTCAGTCTCAAGCGGAATGATTTCCTGATAAACAAAATCCTTTATTGAAGAAATTGTTTGTCTAAATTCATGGGAAAGCCAATCCCAATGCTCATCAAACATAATGTAAGTGCTTGAAATAACGTGATAATCTTTGTGACCTAAATTTGATCCATCGATCGAAATTACTTCCGACGCTTCAGTTTGTCACAATTTGTTGAGATCCTCGATTGATTCGTTGTGGTTGTTGTTTGGTTGCCGGTGCCATTCCATAATAAGTGGACATTCCGGCTGCATACCCCATTTGTCTCATGTATGAGTACAAAATTCCCTTATGGAGTGAGAGGTGTTCGATCAATTCCGTCAAGAGATAGACATACGTATGATATTTGTCTTCATAGAAGAATTTGACTTTTTTCTCCATCATTTCTTCATCACTTAATTTCTCATAAAACCCCACAGCGTATTTCAACGCAGAATCGAAGTACGTGGTAATCTCATCAACTGAGTTAAGTTGAATTGATTTCTCATACTGCTGAATATCTGCCTAGGTAGGAAATGTTCCATTACCCATTTTGGTGTCCCCCTCCATTAAATTAGCAATATGAGTCATAATTTCCTTGGTGGTCCGGCCTCCGTAACTGGGTTGCCAATCAAGGTCTTCATCCAGAATTGAAGTCAGTAAATTTCTAGCTCCATGTGCCACGTTTTTTAGATAATCTAATAATTCATTTTTCATTTTGTCTAACAGAATTCTAACCGAGTTGTTCTTTAATTTACCTCGCCGACCTAAAATTGAAGAGCGAAGATGATTATGACTAATATGAAACAACTAGGATGTGAAGTTGAACTAAAAATGTTTGCTAGAACATCTATCGGTTTAATTTAGTCAAACTAAGTTAACCAGAATTAGTGAAACAAGCCAAATTGGGATATAATAAGCACGCAAGATTTTTAATCACACGATCAATTTTTACATCACAATGAATCGCATTCAATCAAAGTTACATTTTGCGACATTGTCAAGAGCAATATTGTATTCAGTTCTAATCTCTATTTCAGCGGTCGGGCTACTTTATTCAATTATGAAAGAAAAAGGATATTCACACGTGTCGGAGATAAGTGATGAATTAAATAATTTCACGGAGCTCGTACTTGGATCATTATTATTCTCCATCTTTACTCTGCTGTTCATCTACTTATTTCAAAGGAGTTTGTTAAGAAATCTGGATAAATTGACAGTCATAATCAAAGATTCATCTCACCTACTATCATGGTATGATTCCTTTATAGACGATGTCCGCCGCGAAACTTGGATCATCTATTTTGTACTAGTTGTTTTTATTGGGTCTTTCGTACATTATTTCCTATATGGATACCTAATTGTCAGTTCATTTGGCTGGATATACTACCTTCTAAGTCTAATTATATTGCTCTATCCAAATATCTTGCTTGGAACTTGGACAGGGTGGATTATGATTGCACAATTGTTTCATTTCTACAAATTTACAGACTCGGATGATGACTTATCCATAGGATGGAAAAAGTCCGGAAAATTAGGAGACGTCTTCAGTTTCAAATATCGCTTCTTGAGTAAATTTTTACCAATTAACACAATTCCTAAATTAATACACTTTGACTATCGGAATCAGGACAGATTGGGTGGATTTGAACCATTATTCAAAATATCAGTAATTGGCATTCTCTTACTGAGTAGGCTGACTACGATTCTTGTACCATTATTCACCACTGCTAACAAATCAGCGGGGTTGATCTTGATATTTATTTTCCTCGGTATCGTCGTTTTAAGCTATTTTATCGCTTTCCGTTCATTGAAAAAGGTCATCCGATTTGAGAAAACCGTCTATCAGAAGAAATATGATAAACGAATTGTGGAAATGGAAAAACACATGGAAGTAGATCTAGACACCAGATTAGTTGCTGACAGAGATGATCTGAGAAACATTCGCAAACAAATCGACAGGATTAAGGAAAATCCAAGATCATATCTAATACTCTTGAGTTTAACTTTCTCTATCTCTCTTCCATTGATTGCTTACTTTGCAATTGTACAATATTTTGTGAGTTAATCCCGCATAAAATCCATGAACAATTTTCGAGTTTCTGTCTATTTGGCGGGGTCTTGGTGGGCCTCCTCTAATCAGAATTGTCGCGTCTGGTCTTTATGATCTTGAACACAAATTTTTCAACTTTCCAATAAGAAACTAAAATCTTAAGAAAAATGCAAATGACACAATATTAACATGACACATCAAATCGAACAGACAGTGGAGTTTGACGCTGCTTCTGAAACTATCTACAATCTCATCACCGATGAGGAAAAACACACCGCTTTTACTGGTATGGAGGCGAAAATTGATAACACTGTCGGTGGTAAATTTACCGCTTACGCGGGCAATATTAGTGGCGAGAATACAGAGTTAGTCCCTCACTCAAAAATTAGCCAAAAATGGAGAGGAGAAGATTGGGAAAAAGGCATCTACTCAACGCTTACGTATTCTCTGACCGAAAAGGATGGAAAAACCACGGTCAAATTCACGCAAAATGGGGTTCCCGATCCGGAGGTCGAGAAGATTGCCCAGGGATGGCATGATTTTTACTGGAACAAAATCAACGAGTATCTTGAGAAGTCCTAGTTAATACCATGTAGTTGTAAACCCTTAATTTGCAACCCAAATCATCAAACGATCAATTGATTTATTGTTCATCCGTGTTTCAAAAAACTCTTTGACAGTCAAATAACAAACTCCGGAATTGAATGTGAGATTTCCTCCTAAGATTCAAAAAAGGTTGAGGGATTCGGCGCTAGATGTGCAATTAAACCCCCATTTCTGTTACAGACAGTGAAATTGGTGATCTTGAAGAAATTTTGCTCATAAAAAGATCTGATTTGGGATGTAAAATTATCCTTTTTAGCAACTTGGGCTCCGAACCCAATGGCACTGCAGTTCTGCTGAACTCTCCAGACGGTGTGGTACAGGCTACGAGAGCTCAGTAATTTCCTGTTTTAACGGTCTGACGGTAAAAATAGATCTACCACTCGAAGAGCATAATCCCAAAAAGGTACAAAATCAGGGATCTTGGTAAGATTTCCGGATAAAATAAGGGGATATGAAGATGTTGAAGTGACTAATATTCAGGCATTTAGTGGACAAATTACTAATGTTCTCGGATAAATTTGGGAAGAATTTATCTTTTTTTTTAATTAAATGTTGCACTGGCTGGTTATAATTATTCCTTGTGTGTAACATTTTAAAATCCATTGGACTACTCAACCAAAGTGGATCGTAAATTTCAAATCCCTCTCTTAATCCTATTTTTGGTCCTCGGAAATAATTATATAAATTCAGAAGCAGTCATTAAATTGAACCAAGTACCTGGCGAAGATGCATCTAACGCCATTCCCCTGATGCCCGGTGATCATTATCTGGATGCTATGCCTGGACCCAGTTCGAGCAATGGATATTGGTTTGTTTATGATTTAGGAACTGCCTATCAATCAGGAGATTATCAATTTAGGATCACCGTTGAAAACCCCACTGGCACCAATTTTGATCTAAGAATTTATGACACTGACTTAAATTTTGTTGACGAAGCTTTCTCGTTCAATAATCCCGAGTTTGTTCAAATAAAGAGTATTCAGGCCATTCATTATGTTCATGCAGTACCGACTTCCGGTTCTGGAAATTTTGATTTTGAAGTGATAGATTTTGGTCTACGAGGAGATGATCCAGCCAATGGAATGTATCTCAGACTTAATGAACCACTAATTGGCATTCTTCCGGGTCCAGCCAGTGATGAATCAATGTATTATGAAGTCGATTTTGGATATATCGCTGGAGTGACCATGTATACATCATCATTGGA
>JACZSS010000287.1 GCA_022574115.1 Candidatus Heimdallarchaeota archaeon
AACTTCAATAGCCCCAGCAGAGAGATCAATAGCTTTTACTTGATGTCCATTAGTTTGAAGATAATAAGAATGACGGCCTCCTCCAGCGCCAAGATCTATTACTGGAGAAATAACATGCTTTAGAATTTCGAGCTCATTAAAGGACCATTGCGATGGTTTGGTAAAGTATACGGAAGCGTTTCTTTGTTCAAGCAGACCATCATCTCGTTCGATCTCATAAAAAATAGGAAGAGCAGATTCTGACAGATCTCGAAGTATGGAACCAAAAACATCAACCATCAGAGTCCACTATGATATTTTAATTTATTAAGATCTTTGCTTAGCAATTATTCTAATTACTTAATTATTTATTTGAACTTGGGGACAGACAAGCTAGATAAACAGAACCGTGTCTGTTAATCTTGCTTCATCGTTTCAATCTCAAATTTTAGTTTCCCAATAGATCGACAAATGAATATTACTGACTATATATGCGGTAACTCAATCGAGGAATAAATCTAATGATCGAAATTCTTTGCCCCTACCTCTTATTTCGCTTAACTCATTAATTCGATTCGAATTCGAAGAGAGCTTGTTTGATCAATTAATCAAATGTTAAACGCAATGTCTATCTACTAACTGGTTTAAAACGCTCAAGGAGGTAACTCTAATTTCCCTGGTAAAACCGAATCATCAAAATATACTCCACATCCACAAAGTAAAAGATTCGGAAATAAGGGAAATTACAGCTAGATTTCCAACAAAAGAAGTGCCTCTAGGGTACTTCAAGTATGGTTCATGGACTTCTAGACATCATTCAAAAGGAATATTAGTCATCACGTCGGAGCGTATACTAGACATTAACAAATCAAAAAGCCAGGATTCGACGATCGATTATCCGGATATAATCTCCATATCTCTGAGAAAGATAGGATTGAGCTCTGATTTGGTAATTAGCCTGTCAAGCGATGATAGGTATATACGTATGCCAAAAAAACAGATTGAATTAGCAATTTCATTGATCGAGGATGAACGGAGTAAACGCCGATTATGACGAATGAGTAAAGATTTTGTTGTTAATGATTGACTTAAAACCCTTAATTTGTGACTTGGAGATAGAAGATTAGATGAATAAGAATATTTATCCAGATTGAAAATGGGTGGAGGCTTGTTCGATTAATAGCGGCATCATTGATTGTTTTCCGAGGATGTCCTCCTATAGAACTTGTTTTCAGACTAAGAATTAACAAACTTTGCGAATACATTGGTAGATCATCTATTTATTATAACTTCAGTTGATTTCAATTAGATAGTGAAAGCTGATTTTGCTCTTTATCCAGACGACATGACCAAGTATCACCTCTACGCTTCGAAAACATCTGAAGAACGAATTTCACTAGCTCAGAAGCTGTTGCCAATATTTGAGGACATCGATAGTCAACTTCGGTATCATCATAACTACGAGACTCAACCACTTCAAAAATCAGTATCCCAGATGATCTCTGCAGTCCTACCCGCAATCCACAAGATGGATAACAGCGATAAATATGAGTTACAAAATACGTACTTTATTGTAGATAATTTGTTGTTCACTCCGGTAATTTTGGACTTAGATCTCTCTACCTATCTCCCAGAAATTGCGGATACATGCTCGGAAATACTCAATCCTTATGTCGTACTCCATGAACTTGCTATCCTGTCTTGGTATGATAATTTAATTCTTCCGAAATTGATAACAGATAGAATCTTGACTTACCAACTAAGCCGGAAAGAGAAATTTCACGTGTTAGGTGAACTTAGTTTGCGATTTCCTGTCGAGATTATCTCTTTTCAGACCAGGGAGCGAGTATTAGATCAGCATTATCAAGACCGGCTGATCCAGAAATTTCGAATCTCACGAAGCAAGAAGTTGAAGAAGGATTTTGAGATTGTGCTGGATCTTGAGGAGATCAACGAGCTAATCAAAGTGAATTTCATGGCATAAAATTAACTTTGTTAATCGACTGTCATCCTATCCTACATACGCGACCTTGGTTACGTAAGCTACACGCAATCTTGTTCAGTTGCCAGACTGGTTTAACCAGATTAACTCACTGAAATCCTCTCTTGATACGACATCTGATCCATATAGCTTTACAATCGTTGATTTGCAACAAAATAAAGGTGATACTGGATCCCTGCAAAATATTTGAGGATGATCAGTAATACGTAGCGATTGATTATTCATATGTTCCTTGAATTTGCTGTTAACTCAGTATGCGGTAAGCATAACGAAAGAAGTGAAAAATATGATTAGATAATTCGATTCACTTGTATCGCTTCTTATCAGGCATCTAGGGTGAACACCAAATGTGATTTAGTTTTCTTCAATTAAAAACATCGTTTAGATAAAAAATTAGCAGATTTGTTATAAATTTCTTAGTTCTACTTGAGGTTGAACCCATTAAATGACGTAATTTCCCTAAGCCTTTGCATCTTCTATATATGCCACTTCACCGTGAAGTCCTGCGTCGATACCGTTTTGCTCAACCTCATCAGAAACTCGTACTGACGTGAATAGTCCAATGAGTTTCAGAATAAGGATGGTTGCAATAAAGGCGTAAACTGCCGCAAAGGCAACTGCCAAGACTTGCTTGATGAAGAACTCTCCACCACCCTCTATTAGGCCATCTGCACCAGCATCATTCATGGATTTCGTAGCAAGGACACCGACCATAATTGTACCAAGGATCCCACCAACTCCGTGGACACCCCATACATCAAGAGCATCATCCCAATTCATCTTCTTTCTGAAGATTATAGCGAAATAACAGACAACTGCAGCTAGAGTGCCAATAAGCATTGCACTTTGAGGGCTAACAAAACCAGCCCCTGGTGTGATGGTTGCTAAGCCTGCAACGGCACCAACACAGAAGCCAACTAAGGTCGGTTTTTTATCCTTGATCCAGTCAAGTAACATCCAGGTAGTTGCAGCAAATGCAGCAGCGATTTGAGTGTTGATAAAAGCAAGTCCTGTGATTGAGTCGACCGCAAGAGCACTCCCAGCATTAAATCCAAACCAACCAAACCATAGTAAACCCGTTCCTAGAGCTACGAAAGGAATATTGTGGGGTTCGGGATCATCTACTCGTCGTGCGCCGAGGACAAAAACTGAGGCCAGGGCCGCCATTCCAGCGATTGCATGGACAACAATACCACCCGCAAAATCAAGCACACCTGCATCAGCCAGAAAACCTCCGCCCCAAACCATGTGAACAAAGGGGAAATATACAAAGAGTAACCAGGCTATGAGGAAGAGTAGGTAGGCTTTAAATGTCACCCTGTTAGCGAAAGCTCCGGTTATTAGGGCTGGCGTGATGATTGCAAACATTAGCTGATACGCGACAAATACAAAGACCGGCATTCCTAGTTCTGCATCAGCATAAACATCAGTAGGTTTGATATTGTTGAGAAAGAGAAAATCTGTCGGATTACCAATGATTCCTGCAATATCGTCACCAAAGGAAAGTGAGTATCCAACGCTCACCCACAGTATTGTCGTCACTCCCATCGAGACAAAACTTTGCATCATTATTGTCACAACACTCTTGCGGCCGACTAACCCTCCGTAAAAGAAGGCTAAGCCGGGAGTCATCAAAAGCACAAGACTCGCCGCCAGAATCATAAAAGCTGTAGTCCCTGGATCTATCATTTAGTCAACCCCCAATATAGCGTGCCAAAGAAAAATGATGATGTAAAATTGATATCATTATTTTTAGTCGATCGATTGATCGGTGAAGATTTAGATTTTAGCATCTGTACGTCAATTTATATTTTCCAATTAAACTTTGTTCGGGCACCATAAGCTTATGTGACAAATTCTGTATATCCGTCATTTGAGTCACTTTGATCTTTAGATTTTCGATGATCTCGGGTATGAGCAATCATTCTCAGTAGATTAGAGATAATCTAACTCGTCAGCCTCATCTGTATTCTCAGACGGGATTGTTACAGAGGTTCTAACTGTAATCTCATGTTCTCCATATAGATAAAAGAGACGAAATCCAAGTTTCATCAGGTATGGCATGATATTAATCGTTCTAGTCTCCAAAGTTGGATCCGGGAATTGGGGTATGAAGTGGCAATTTTAGAGGACTGTAGTTGTGCAATGGATAGTTCTGGCTTCAAAATTATTACTGAGCAATTATGGCGCTATACCAAATATGCGTCAGCAGTAATTACCAAGACTTCCAAGGCCTTTCGCAAGGTCCACATCATAATTGGACTTCCCTCCCGTGCCATTGTTTCTGTTGCTAATTCTGACTCCAAGACACATGACAGTCAACTTTGCGGCAAATTATTCAAAAAGCTCTCGAAACGATTGATTCCCCAATTGAAAAGAATGTTTGCCGATAAAGGTTATTGGGATGAAAAGATCATGGGCTGGATCGCGCAGGAAGCCGGCTACCCGCACGGCAAGGCGGGACTACTCAGGCCGATTTGCAAAAGACGGCCCGGCTTCTCATCGCGGTGTTGGGGGCGAACATTGGTCTTGCGATCGTCGCCTACGCGGTGATCCTCACCTGGCTCGCCCCGGTGTTGCTCGCCCCGCTGTTCAACCGCTTCGAGCCGCTTGAACCCGGTGCGGCGCGAGACGCCGTCCTCGAGCTGGGGGCGCGCGCCGAGGTCGAGATCGGCTGGCAAGCCGCTGTGGGTGGGAACTTCGCTGAGAATTGCACGCCCGAGAAGATCCTGGCCAGGGCCGAGGTTCAGTAGAAAAGGGAGAATTTGGCCTTGATATTTGTACAATTTGTAACTTTTGCCCTTCTGATGCCATAATTATATCATGGTATTGTGATTATTGAAAAAATAATTGTTTTTGGCAAGATCCAGATCATAAAAATTCCATTTGGCACATCAAA
>JACZSS010000288.1 GCA_022574115.1 Candidatus Heimdallarchaeota archaeon
AGGAGAAATTCTTTTTAGCCTTGTATTTTCTCCCATGTTCAATCCCCGGTTTTTGTTTTATTTCCTGAAATCATTCTGCGGAAAATGACCAGTCTGGGATTGTGATTAAACAATTGATAATCTTGAATTCAACATTTAAACCAATGAGGATTGATTTGAGGTATATACAATTCATTTCATGACGTAGTTAGGACAATAGAATAGGACCAATAAAATATTCCAACAACAATACTTAGTTAAGATGTTGACAACAATTTCTGTTATGTCAGAACGACATCTACCTCATCCCCATACTCATGATCATCGAGATGAGAATTCTGATGAAGTAAAATCTCGATCAGATATCCGTATCAATCGTAAATTTGATGGAGAATCATTAGATCCGATTGAACAGATAGCTGTTTTGCTATTTTTAATCGGTTTTGTTGTTGTGGTTTCTGTGATGATTTTGCTTGTAATCTTCAGGTGAGTCGTTGACATGTGCTATGGACTGTCGATAATCGGCGAAAACTACTGATCAACATTGTTCGAAATAGTAATCAAAATGATTTTGATGATAATATTGCGAATTGGTTCGGGTAAATAATGTTACTTTGATTTTGTCAAAATTACCTATGATAACAAAATAAAGTATATTAAATACATTACCCCTCAGAACTTAGTTTCACAATTGACTATTTCACTGAAACGGAGAAAAGAAAATGAAAATTATTAGAATGATCCCACTGATTCTTATTGTATCAATGGTTTACCTTACATCTGCACCAGTGCAGGTGGCAAGTTTAGAAACTTGTAATACGCCGACGGAAACGGTAACAATTACTTCACCTTTAATAGAGAATAGATTCGACAAGACGGAAATTGCGTTTTCAAAAAATACTTGTGTCGAACTTATTTTTGTCAACGATCAACCAGAATCAACCTTAACACCTCATGATTTTGTTGTTGACTCAGCTGACGGATTAACTGGCGGAATTAATCTAAAACCTGCAGGAGGCGGTACTGAGTCTATTACATTCATGACTCCGGATAAAGACATAACATACGAATTTTATTGTGCTGTTCCTACTCATCGAGAAATCGGAATGGAAGGCGAGCTTATCATTGGAGCTGGAAGCAGTACTGAGGATGATAACCCTGGCTTTGGACTAATGCTCTCATTCATCGCATTGAGTGCCATGCTAGTCACCCTTCTACGACGACGAAGATAATATTAACAAGGACACGCCCCATTCATCCAATCCACTATCTCTTGGTCATGAAGTGTAGAGCAAGTCAATTAGTAACTCACTCGTCAATCCTGTAGCCAAGAATTTTATAGATCCTAGATTAAATCAAAACGACGTCAATAATTTCATGTATTCAGGAAATGGTTTACACCAATGATAAATACAGAAAGTATAATTAAATTGCTTGAAAACACAATATCAATTAATTCGATTAACCAATCGTTAAATCCATCAGCCCCGGAGAGACGGGTTTGGCAAGATATCTTGGGGACTATTTGGATAATTTAGGATTGGAAACCAAATACCAGAGACACTCAAATGGACGAGAAAACATCATTGCAATTCTGAAGGGTGATGGCTCAGGGAAAAATCTGATGATTAATGGTCATCTTGATACCGTTGGAATAGGTGGGATGCAAAATCCCTTTTCAGCAGAAATTAGAGATGGTAAAATCTATGGTCGAGGTGCCTTTGATATGAAAGGTGGAATAGTTAGTTCAGTTGCAGCCATTGAATCGATCATCAAATCTAATATAAAATTAAAAGGTGATGTGATCCTCTGTTTTGTGACAGATGAGGAATATGGAAGTCGAGGGACTGAAATATCATTGGAAGAATATAGTGCTGATGCAGGAATAATCTGTGAACCAACAGATTCCGAGATAATCATTGCTCACAAAGGTTTCATTTGGGTGGAGATTGCAGTATATGGAATGGCTGCTCATGGAAGTATGCCTGAAAAAGGGGTGGACGCAATAATTAATGCTGGTAAGGTGTTGGTAGAGCTTGACAATCTTCAAAATGGATCTTGGAAAAAATTAATTCATCCATTGCTAGGAAATCCTACATTACATGCATCTACAATTGATGGTGGATTAGGCATTTCCACATATCCTGACAAATGCACCTTTTCAATTGAGATCCGAACTTTGCCAAATCAGACTGACAAAATGGTCGAAAATGATCTTCTAGCCATTTTCGACAAGCTTTCTATGAATGACCACCAATTCAAAGCAGAATTAAAAGTAACTCTATCCAGACAACCTTTAGAGGTTCAAACTGACGAAACGGTTGTTCGTCTTCTAGCCAAAGCGAGAGAAGAAGTGATTTCTAAAGCCCCCACATTCACTGGTGTGCCATATTGGACCGATGCGGCTTTATTATTTGAAAAAGGCATACCAACAGTCCTAATTGGTCCTGACGGAGATGGAGCTCATGCAGCAGTCGAATATGTTGAAATTGAATCAGTAGAAAACATCGCCAAAATTCTTGAAAAGGTCGTTCTTGAGTTCTGTGGAATGACTGAAATATCCTGATCCCTTCTAAACCTTACAATGATAGCTCTATAAGCAAATAAATCATTCAGACAATCATTTAGCCTCAATCCAAAAGTAAGGTTAGTACGAGGCTGAATTCGATATTTATAGGTCAAATCCGACTTTACGTATAGGGCAAGCTAAACGCAATTTTGTACGCCACAGTTGGCTTACGCAACAAAGAATTGTATGAGGTATTAGGGGCTAGTAGGCTAAACTGCAGAAAAATTGAATTAGGAGTTCAAATTTAGCTATAAAGTAGTAATATTTGATATTAAACCACTGTAGATCGTTTTCACTAATTTACACAATAACTACTATCATAAACTCATCACCGTGGGAAAATCTGTGGACTATGTCTCTGAAAGATACACCTATCTAAGCTACGGGTTGGTAGTAACCACATTTATTCTCATCTTGCTTGGAGGATACGTAAAAGCAATTTCTGCAGGTTTAGCCTGTCCAGATTGGCCAATGTGTCACGGGCAATTAATTCCAGATTTGTCTGATCGAAGAATTTTTGCAGAATGGTTTCATCGGTTATGGGCAATGATTAACGGATTTTACATGATTGGTATTGCCGTTTTATCTTACAAATTGAAAAGCATCAACCCCACTCTCTTCAACTTAAGTTTGATAGCAACGTTTCTGTATACTGTTCAGGTATGGTTAGGTGGATTGACTGTTCTAGGCGAACTTGAGCCTGTAATCGTTGTAATGCACCTCGGAAATGCTTTGCTAATTATTATTCTTCAATTAACAATTGCATTTGTTGCCACAACAAATACCGAAAAATTCATGACGCGTGTAACTGAGTTCAGGAAATAATACTTTCGTTAATTTTTTTTACACTACATTTTCCCGATCAAACAAAAAAGCTCATCTCAAGTGAATTATCAACAAAGTTAATCTTGGACACTACTTACTTTCGGTGACCTCTTTGTCTCTTTCTTCTTAAACCTAAATGCTAAATCGGTATTAGATGGACGATAGCGAAAGGAAAAATGATTCATCAGTAAGCACTCCAAACACTAGTGATGAGTTGGATTATGATCTACTGATCAATTTCCTTGATGGGTTGGCGAAAGCAAATCTTAATGACACAAGATCAGGGCTCGTAAAAATAGAGCCAAGGACTGAATTGGTTAATCAGTTTGATTCTTCGATTTATGAATTAATAATTAGACATGTCAGGAAAAACGGAAGTGCTATTTATTCTAATCGTGTGAATAAACCGAAAATTTGTATCCGATGTAAATCCGACAACTGCAAACACACTCGACAATCAAATAAGTTTTCGAGTCTCGATCACATGCTGGAGACAATATCTAAATCATGTGAACACGTTGTCCAAGATAATTGGTCTATAGACGAGATTTGTATCGACTGTTTAGTTGCAGAAGGTGAGAAAGTCAAAGTGCCAAAAACAGATCACCTGGTGTATATTTGGGATCACAAGGATTTTTGTGACTATGTAATCTGGTCAACAAATCTTTACAATGAATACGGGTTGGAAAATTAACGAACCGTTTAATTGCTTTAGAATCCAAAGATGGCACTTATGGGGACAAACATGGCATAATATGGATACATTTGGGTAAAACGTTTTGTATAAGCTGGCAGATAATAATTTGAATGACCGTAGAAGTCAAAGTTGAAGAGAATTCAGAAATGGAAAAAGTTGGATTTAAACAATCAAACTCACTAGATCAACTTGTTCAAGTACTTGAAATCTCATTTATATTTCTTCTAACTTTTAGCCTGATAACTCTCTTTGATGCAGCTTTTGATGTCATTAACTTATACGCACCTTTAAGCGGAGGTTATATTGGTGAAGCTGGTGTCGGGAACCTACGGGGGGGTCAATATGAGGAAATAGTTCGAGTAACCTTGGTGTTTAACTTACTTCTATTTGTATTTAGTTTGTTTTTTGGTATGTGGATGAGATACACTCGAGATGGTTGGACAATAAAGCAACTTGGCTTCACGTTGAGTACGGAAGAATACTCGTTTAGGAATCTTATCGAACGGGGAGTGATACTAGGTTTGTTAGCTATCGTTATTATGTACACCATTATGACGACCTATACATTTGTTTTTGTGACAGACTTAAATTTTGGTCACGCAATTATGCGAGTTCAGACTTTTTCCACCTTTGGAGATCCCGGTACTGAGGAACTGTTTACCTCACAACAGCTAAGATCTGAGTATTATTTCGGATTTGTGGAAATGGGGCTTGTTTGGCCAATTTCTGCCGGTTTCTTCTTTTTTGCTTATGCACATAATAGCTTACGAGATAAATTCCCAAATGGCGTGGCTAACGTACTGGCATCC
>JACZSS010000289.1 GCA_022574115.1 Candidatus Heimdallarchaeota archaeon
CAATCCCCTCAGGTTTTTGCCAAAATTTTCAACTTCAACTTCATCCAATGTCGCAAAAATACCTGCAGCTTTAGCTCTAGCAATAACGTCGGCATCACCAATTGCACAAATTTTTATGGAATCGTTTATTACGTGTGGAAGTAGTACTTCTGCCCGAAATCGTTTGTTCGGATCTTTCAAATTAACATCTCTGAGAGATATGGAAAGGTCTATCGATTGATTAAAGTTCCTCTTTTTTGATTCTTTTCGGACTAATTCAAGTGCTTCAAGTATCTGTTTATTATTCATTTGCTCACCCCTGCTCCTGAAATTACAGTTCAATTCTCAACTAATCGAATCCTGTCAGTTTACGCAGGTTCTAGAGTTATATCCACCGAAGTGCTTTGATAAATCCTTAACTCCTGATCGAATTTTCTAGTCATCAGTTTTAAAATTAAAGATACAGCGCGCGGACGATAACTTTTGAAATAATATTTTTTTTGATTGGGTACATTTTAATCGATATTTGATAGCTTTAACACCTTCGTCATTTAAGGTAAAAAATAAGCATATGTCCCTTGAGGTGTAGAATTCGATGTCAAAAAATGAAAAATCAATTGAATTATACCACGAAATAACTATGAATATTTATATCTGTCAGACCTCAGTTGATAATAACGGGTCATCTAATTTAATCGTTCCACCGCGATTGAGATGATGTGTCCCGAACTATCAAGACAAGCAAGGTTTAGCAAATGAGTGTAAATACAACTCTTGAAGCCCGAAAAAGAAAGCCACGTTCCGTAAAATGGGAAACCGAATTGTTAGAGGTAATCGATGAGACACCTGACGTAAAAACATTCAGATTTGAAAAACCAAATGGTTGGAATTTTGCACCTGGTCAATATCTTATGGTATTTTTTCCTGAGATTTTTGGCAAGAAAAACCGAGCTTATTCTATTTCTTCCTCACCAAATTCTGAATACGTTGACTTAACCATCAAATTGTATGGATTATTTACCCACTACATGTGGACGGTAAATGAAGGGTCAAGTTGGACATTAAGGGGACCATATGGACATTTTGTGCTAGACCAGAAAAAGGATAATGATATCCTCTTGCTTGGTGCAGGTGTTGGAGTTACTCCATTGATGTCAATGGTGAGATGGGCAACTGAAGAGAAATCGGATCGCAGAATGCTCCTACTCTACAGTAACAAGAAAACCAAGGACATTATTTTTCGTCAGGAATTACAAACATTGGAACGAATGAATCCTCATCTCAAGATTGTATATACACTCACAAGATTAGCTAGCAAATTGGAACATAATTGGCCTGGATTAACCGGCAGGATTGATGCGGATATGATCAGACGTGAAGTTATTGACTGGCAGAATCCAAATGCTGAATTAGCCACTTCATTTTCTTGTGGTCCAGTTCCAATGCTCAATACATCTGAGCAGGTACTACTAGAATTGGGTTGGCCTAAAGAAAAAATCAAATACGAAAAATTTTGGTAGATTTGCCCTTGGTGTCTCTCCTGATCGTTTCAATCTAATGATTATTGTTGCTCCACTGAATTTTTGATCCTCTGAGCTCTCAAATCAATGATCAGATCCGGAATGATTAGTAAGAATATCCCAATTCCCAATAACATGGTGAAAATCCATCTTATAGTAAAAAAGATAGGAAGATTCGTATAAAAAAGTCCAATCCATTTCAACCTATGCATCTTCCAATAATCGGTGTTTCGTCTGAATTGATATATGATAGATCCTCGGAAAATCAGTGGTCCCAAATGAAAAAGAGTAAACGGCAATGCTCAAACTTAAATCTTCTTGACTATTTTTTAGTAACTTGGAGTTGTGGTATTCTATTTCCTATAGTACTTTTCATTTATTGATCTGCTCTCAATTCTGAAGAAAACTTAAACGTAAAAGCTGATCCTCCATTAAGTACTCAAACCTTTATTTAAGCTAAGATTATGAATCAATCACTAATTGTGTACAGGAAGCTTTGAATAAATCATCATCTAATTTGTACGCGGACAAATCTTTAAACGCCGACGTTAAGCAATCTCAGACGTTTTTGATCAGATTGAACCATGGATGGAAAACGTATTCCAGGTGAATTTCGAACTAAATTTCAATCATCAATAATACCAGCAACAACTTAATGGATGTCTGTTTCGCGGTACATTTGGAATGGGTGAGTCATTAAAACGAATTCAAAATACTTCAAAAATTCGATAATTAGTGTTTGCTTATCGTTATCATCCTGGAGTGCATTTAACTGGTTCACTCCAGAGAGGTAAACTACTAAAATCATGTACAGATCAAGTGGGTATCCTAAAGGGTATAGTTGAACCAAAGATACAGATGAAATTTTTTTATGGATTATTGAATATGCTCGGAGAAAATGTAGAATTCTGGTTTTGGTTTTACGAACCTTGCCTGTTCTCTGAAATTCCTTGAATCCATCATCTGCGAATAAAAGACCGACATCAAGCATTCGATCAGAAACTTTTTCCTGAGATTGAGTAGGTAAAATGGTTACTTCAAATGCATTCTGGTATGATATTTCCTTCTCAGATAAACTTTGCTCAGAAATTAAGTAACGAAATCTAAAATTTTTAGGATTTGGCTGCGTTGATACGAGATATCCATACTTTGATGCAGAAACTAATTTTTTGTAGTGATCGACCTTTTCGAGAAACCTTAGTTTAGTTTTGATGTTCGCTGTCAAGTCGTTAACTCCATATTTTACAAGTTCTATTATTTCGTATATGTCTAATTCGTATGATTTTCCTCCATGAGTAATTGCATACACTGTACCCATTAAAAAATCCTGATATTTTACCGAGAGATCTAAATCCTGGAGTTTTTTATCGTTTAGAAGATCATAAACGACGTAATGTTGATTCTTGTTAACAATAATCAGTGGACTGGGACTAATATTGGGGAATTTTAAGCAATTTAATTCAAGGATATTAAATAATTTCAATTCGTGCTCTACTTCGTCCTCTGAGTTGAAATATCTCACAATTACATTTTTGAACCATGATCCTTGATCTGATAGAAATTCAATTTCTGTATTATATTGTTGGCAAAAACCTAAATTTTGTGCTTTAAATTCGACATTTTTTACACTTATGTATCTGGCCTTAAAGCCGAACATTTCAGTGGTCTGGGACTTAAAAATTGGTGCAATATCTTCAGCTATTGTCATAATTGAGTTTCTTAAGGCTATATTTTGCCACAGCTTTTCAGTCACTGCTCAATATTTGTATTGGCGAAATATAAGACTTATTTTTACAAAATTACTCAGTGTTGTCAATCATCGGTTAAATTGTACGGATACAATTTTTGTAACTATCCTAAGATGCCACAATAGGGCTACCGATATGAGCCCCACTCCAGATGCATATAGCTTCTGAAGCAAGTTGGACTTGAATTTGCAATCCCCATCCTTCAACCGTTGTCTTCTCGTGTCAGTGCCTTTCCTACATTTTGTAGGCGTGGGGGTAATCTGAAAAACGAGGAATTACTCGTTTCTAGTTAAAACACTCTATTTCATTATTTAAACTGCCTAAGATTTGCCTGTTTGTAAGTACAATCATGATTATGAAATAATTAACTCTCTAAATCGATGGATAAATTACCTTTATGTAATAAATTGGTCTAGATTCTAGTCAGTGTTCCATCAAGCATTGATTATTTCACTGTTCTTCCACCAAACCAAAGTTTGGATATCTTATTATCAATAATCTCGTAAATTGAAATCGATCTTATCTCTTTGAGTCCACTATGACCAGTGATTTTTTCTTGGTCAATAATCAAATTCCCTTGCTCAAGTCTGGCGAGTAATTCAGTATGTGACTCTGGGTCAGCATCAAATGCAGCTTTCATTGTAGCAGCAAGTTCAGTCTTACTATTTGTCAACTTTTGGTCGTTTTGAAGCATATACACCTCGATTGTATCAGAATAACACCCGAGAAAACCTTCTAGATCTTGATTATTATACGCTTCTCTCTGTTCATCTATAAGTTTCATCATTTCAGAGCCCATAATTCGATATTAGATCGATTGTATAATAAGTTACTGAAGATTTCTGAAACTGAATTGATTATTGGAGTGGGCGATTGTATCTTGCATCAATTAATCTAAAATTATTATTAGCACATGATAAAGTTTACATTCAATTTACCAATCAAAAATATGTGGACAATTCTGCAAAAGTTGAAAGTTTACTTGAACAATTAAATGCATCTGATAAATTGGAAGAGGTAATTAACAGTAGAGGGACAGTGGACAGCGAAGACGGCTTTACAGCAATTGACCTTTCATCTTTAGAAATCGAAAAAATCCCAAAAGGATTATTTAAGGGATTAGAAAGTACAGAACGCCTTTATTTAAATCAGAATCTCCTGTCTTCATTGGCGTCGGATGCTTTTAGTGATCTACCCAAACTAAAATTTCTAAGTCTGTATGCAAATAATCTCAAAGAGCTCCCTGATGACATTTTCGCCTCACTTCCAAATTTAGAATGGTTAGATCTGAGAGAAAATGGGCTTGTAACAATTCCTAAATCAGTTGGTACACTCAAAAATTTAGTTTATCTTTATCTCCAAAACAACGCCGATCTAGATGATGACAAAAACAATTTCAATCAGGATTATCATTCAAAGCGTGATGTAGACAAATTCATGGAGGCATTTACAGGAGAGGTGGCAAAACCTAAGAAAAAACCGGTTAGAAAAGCTCCAGCTAAACCAGCGGAGAAGACTGAAGCAACGGCTGCGAAGCCCGCAAAGAAAGTGCCAGCTAAAGCAGCGGCAAAGAAAACTACGAAGAAAATCCCCGAGCAAGACGATTCATCCTAATA
>JACZSS010000290.1 GCA_022574115.1 Candidatus Heimdallarchaeota archaeon
CTCCAACTGCATATGCGATGTTAACTGAATTTGTAAATCTACAATCCGGTGATTGGGTCGTTCAAAATGCCTCTAATTCTGCTGTTGGACGATACGTAATCTCTCTAGCCAAAAAAATGGGCTATAAAACTATCAATATTGTCAGACGAGAAAGCTTGATCGATGAATTAATGGGATTGGGGGCAGATTTGGTGGTGGTTGATGGTCCTGGAGTCGTTGGCCAAATAAGAGAAAAAGTCGCAGATGGAAATGTAAAATTAGCATTTGACGCAGTTTCTGGTCCAGCAACGAATGTATTAGCTAGAATTCTTTCACGTAAGGGCGTTATTGTGGCATATGGAGCACTTAGCCTTGAACTTATTCAGCTGAATATGGCCATAATTATGTCTAAAGATGTTACCCTTCGTACATTCTGGCTGGTACATTGGCTCAGGGAATCTACAAGGGATAAGATCCAAGCAACATATTCTAAACTTATTAAAATGATCGCAGATGGAGAATTGAAAGCCCAAATCGATGCGACATTTCCGCTAGACAAGTACAAGGATGCCTTCTCTCTTGCTATGAAGGGCGGCAGGAACGGAAAAGTTCTTTTTACCGGACCAGCTTATAGTGATTAATTACGGTTAGCTTATATCGCTTCAAAATGAATACCAGAGCTGAAATGGTAGAACAAGTTGCAATAGAACTCCAGCGACCAAAATGAATTATGATATTATGAACAAATTTAGTTGTCGAATCTGTCAACATATTGTCGAACGTAGTTGAAAATAACTACGCCAATGATGAAAATGTCATGAGCTAATCTGATGCCGCAGCGGCCATCTTTTCATTAAATTCGTTTACTCGAAGCTCAATATCCTCTGGATAATCCACCCGGAATATTCTGATGTATGGATAGTCACCTGGAGCAGAACTGACAACCCCAGTTGATCTAAATACTTCAGTGAAGAATTTTAACGACTCGGCGGTCACGGTATGATCCGGAATTCCAGGAGCAATGTTATCAAATTCAGCATTCCTGACAAATGGTGGTGTGTCAGCATTTTGTGCACCTTCCATATCGGGGGATTTTGCAGCCATTAATCGGTACAAGACGGAGTCAAAATACCTATTCTCATAACCGACTCCACTTGTGAAGAAATCTTCTTCGACAATTCCGTATTGCTTGACATATTGTTCAGCAATTCTGATCATCCAAATCGATTTACCAATGTCTGAACCAAGTCCGAGCCGACCCCCTGCGGGCACCACTAATACAAATTGAACATTGTATTGATACATCAGATTGATTGCTGCTGTTTCATTCCACATCAGCATCGTTCCTACCGTACCTATTTGCGTAGAATTTGTGGTTGCGTTATCCACCAGACTAACCGTCTCCCCTAAACTGGTGATATAGTAGCCGTAATCCCACCAACTCAACATCACAGGTGGTTGTCCTTGTTGTTCGAGCCCACTGTAATTTTGAGCCGCAGTCCAAGCATGGTAACTGGTATGATCTCGCATCCAATCAAATGTTTCGAGCCAATCTGTAAGGGCATCATCTGGACTAGAACCTGGAGTTAATTCAGGTACTGAAAATCTATCAGCCGCTGTGTTTACCCCGACCTGCATTGTCCACATTAAAAGAGCAAAGACGATGACGTACGTAGCCGCGGCATTCTGTCCACCTATACTGGGTAGTGACATAGTTGTTTTGGTTAGCTTAATTCTTCCATGAGCGGCATTAGCATACGGGATAAGTAAATTATCCACCGCCATTGCTGTGAGTATTGCTGCAGCAGGGGCTAGAATAAGCATTAAACGAACCATTGAGCCGCTGAAATAAATGGTTGTAAGACCAAAAACAATAATGAATAAATTCTTTTCAGTTGGGTTCCTGATGGCAAAATAGATTCCCATTGGAAGGAAAAATACCAAGGTAGACAAGTTGCTATAGAGATTACCCCAAGCCAGCGGTAAATGTTCGCTCACCGAATCAATCAGCGGCAAACCATTTCGCACAGTCGGGTTCAGTACTGAAACAAATTTGTCTCCAATTACCGTTACTCCACCAAAGATTATTGAGAAGACAAAGAAACCTCCCAACAGGAAAAAGAGTCCAAAGAAGGTGACTACCATAATCCTTCGAAATTGCTCTGGTTTCAGAGTCTTTGAAAGATCTTGAACTATTCCAAACAATACCAGGAAGGCGATCATTCCAACCGGAGCCAAACCCTCCATGTCTAAGATAAACCTGGAGCCAACTCGTGGTACAAACAACATCCACATTGCTGAAACACCAACAGTAGTAGTGTAGATTCGTAGAAATCGAGCTGTGTAGCTACCGGTGATTACGATTACTAGGGCATAAATTGGGAGAAGATCATAGGCAAATCTGAAAGCACCCCAAGACGAGCCTAACATACCCATTGAAATTCCAGCTAAAAATGCAGACCGATTACTATCTCTGTTAAGCGCACGAATAAAGAAGTAGAAAGCCATTACAGTAAATAGAACACCTAACGATTCATTATCCACGAAACCTGCTATCGTACGAGACACATAAGCCGGAATCACCGCCATTATCATTCCGGCAAACAATCCACCACGTGAACTAATTAGTTCTTTACCCAATAGATAGGTAAAGTACACACCCAAGGTTCCGAATATAACTGGAACCAAATAGGCTGCAAATTCTACGCTGACATTAAATCCTAAAAAAGTGAGTGCACCATAAACCAATACGATTGCAATCGGAACTGCAAGGTACAGGGATTGACCCACGGCACGGCCAAAAGGATACCATGACAAATCATCATACCAAAGTAAAAATTTCCAAAAACCGTTTTCAAGCATATATTTTGCTCCACGAACTTGCATCTGTGGATCAAAAGCTTTGATTATAGGATCCCAACCTTTCAGCAGGGGAAATAGTCTTATTACTACGGCGGAAAGGAGTATCAGAGTTAATGAAATCTGATGAGCCAGGCTGGATCTTGATAGATTCCAGTCATCGAAATGATTTTTAATGAATTTTATGAAGCGATCTCTACGCACTCTAATCCAATCTCCGAAATCTATTGCTTCGTTTGACATGATATAATTCTAGTTTCATAGAGAGGTAAAAAAGAGTAAGGATAGATTCTCATTACTATCTATCGATCTTTTAATTCAGGATATAATTTTTATTCCCAAGTCAAAAAATAAACATTTCATTTCACGAAGTAATTTTTGTTCTTAAATCAAAATATGAGGGCTTTAAGTCGAGAACAATTTCTGTTCTCAAATTAGATCAACAGATCTTACGTATAAATCTCAACTAAATGTTAGAAAGTAATGTGTAATTCAGTCACGTCCAAATTAGAAGCTGTTTCTCTGATTTTTAAGACCAGCTCAAGATGTAGTTTAATCAACACAAAATGCTCGGTGAAATATCAATCGATCAGTCAGGAGTCAAACCGTTGATCTAGTTGCGAATACCGTTGACATAATCGGCTCCTCAGAAGATACATCTGTGGTTGTCGAATACGCTGAGTCGGAAGCTGGTGTGTATTCATTTGCACATCATTTGCCAATGCAACATTTAGGACAAACTTTTAGGACAAACTAGTACGATTTCTGGTCATTTAGTACATTGGGAGGTTTTATTTGAATGGATGGTTCAAAAAGTCTATTTAGGCAAGTATACTAATTAGAATCTTGTAGATGTTGACCTAGTTGGTTTTATCCAAGATGGAAGTGTTGAAGTCGGAGGCATTTATGGAGTTCAGATAAATACCGCTTTCATCGCAGATCTACAAGCAAAAACGGTTGATTTTGTTCCGTATTGCACAATCATTGTCTATGACTTAATACAGAATTTGGTGGAGACAATGGACGATTCTTCCAGTCCATTTAATCCATTTGATGGTCCGTTATATGACCAAGATGGCACATTGTTGGTTGAAAATGGAGAGTCAATGAGCTTCGAAGAGTTATTATCAATTTATTGGTTACTAGGTGTTGAGGGTGGTTGTGAGGCAACAAATGATGATGAATGTGTTGTAGGAAGTCTGCTTTGAATCCTCTTGACGTGGCTATTTAATTGGCCCTTTCATTTTTCTCACAAGGTGGAAGTAGCAATGAAATGTCAAAGTATCTAGCTCAATGAATACAGCTATCCATCATCCATCGATCTGTTGTGAACCTCTGTTTCACCAAAGTTTTCACAGTTCAAATCACAAACTCAATCGGATTTTGAATCAGGTGTAGTCTGCAGAAAAAGAAAAGAGATTCAAACATGGGCTTTGTGATTTGAGGTTCAGAAAGTTGGTCAAAAGCGAGGGGTAACGCAGATCGATCCTTAATAGAGTAGATGGATCAAGTCGATGTCGGTAGGTGTATTTTCATTTACACGTCATAGATCAAATCAAATATTCCAAAATAGTTAGAGATCTTAATTTATCATTTAACTAGTCTTTATATAATAGAAGTCCTGAGTATGTATTATAACTGATCAATTTTAGAGCTCTAAATTTTGGAGAATTATTATGTGGCTGAATGCTTTTTATGAAGGAGGAAAACCAATTTCCCCAGTAGAACTATTAGTACTTGCAACACTACCTAATGAACCTCAGACCCCTAAGTCAATTATCAATCGACTAGGCGAATCGGAACTTGAGTGGTTCCCTGCTGCAGGGACACTTTACCCCATCCTTCACAGGCTCGTCAATAGAGGTTTACTACAAAAAATTGGATCAACTCGCTTTAAATTTGGAAAGACCAAAAGTGGCAACATTTTTTTGTCTTCTAATCTCAGAGCGTTAAGGTCTCAAATTAAGGAAAGTCTGTCTTATAATCTGGTTCTTTTAGAATCAATTTTGAGACTG
>JACZSS010000291.1 GCA_022574115.1 Candidatus Heimdallarchaeota archaeon
GCCACGCCCGAAGGGCCAAACATTGGCTTAGTTGGTCATTTGGCCACTTATGCCCGGGTAAATGAATACGGTTTTATTGAAACACCGTTTAGAAAAGTTAAGCATGATGTTGATAATGACGGTAAAGACGCTGAAGGTGAAATTGCCAGAAACGACATTGTCGATCCAGCCACCAAGCAAGTGATAGTTAAACAAGGGGAAAAAATTACTGCCAAACTTGCTAAAGTGATGATTTTTTTCATGTTTTCACCTCCTTCCAAAATATAGCTGCTAGTGTTTTAAAAATTTAATTTTTAAGTCCAAAGTAAAAAGGAGGTTCTGGATGAAAGATGTTTTTATAACAATTCTGAGAGATAAGAAAACTTCAAATAAAAGATTTCGAGAAATTGCTCATAAAATAAGTTTAATGCTCGCATCAGAAGTTTCCGAAACTTTAGCAACAAAAAATATTAAAGTGGAAACACCCTTCGCTACAACTGAAGGAAAAGCTTTAGCAGGGGCAATAACGTTAATCCCAATTTTACGTGCGGGAATTGCGATGCTTGATCCATTTTTACAAATATTTGAGTCAGCATCGGTTGGGTTTGTTGGGCTAAAGCGAGATGAAAAAACTGCTGTAGCAGATCTTTACTACTCAAATATTCCAGAACTAAAATAACTAAGTCAGGATTCTTGCATTTCAAATCAGTTGTAATGTGGAATTCTTGAAGACTGGCATTTGAAGTCTTGATTTTCTCTTTTAGCAAAATATGAGCCAGAGTTAGATTGGTTAAATTTAGATAATCTTCAGGTTCGGTACTATCAATCGTTACATGATTTCGTCGGTCAAACTTGTGAATGAAGTCTGTTGGCTGAAGAAACTCATTTAGGATTTCTTTGATAATGTGGCTTTCTTCATTCAATTTTTGCTTATTGATTTCGAATGGGAGAAAATTAATCATTTTGTTACTTGCAGGGTTAACATGAAGGTTTGCAAAGAATATCTTATTTCTACCCACAACGACTCGAGTAGTCAATTTAGCATTGAAATCAATATCTCGATTAGATTTAATTTCAATACTCCAAACACGATCGAGAAAATCAATTGTCATAAATTCTTTATTTCTAACTCGTTTTCTAATAACATCTTCAAATTTTTCATAATTAACTACAGTGAAAATATCATTATTGCAAGGTACTTTTTGAATTATTGTTTTACTTAGTAACATTGGAATCAAATCCGGAATCTGATTAAATTCAAGATTAAATCGATCTACCTGATTATTTTCTATTTTTGGAATCAATCGAAATTTTAATGGAATAATGCATTTACTATTAATTTTAGGAGTTGGAAGAGATTCCTTTTTCATATCAAAATATTGATGATAATCTTCATTTTTGCATCGAGCATAATTAATTGAAGCATTCAATGCAAAAGCGTTAATTATAGCTTGTGAGTAATATTTGGTTTGATCAGCAAGTAATTTTGATGAGAAATTTAGTTCTGGTAATTTTACATAATCAGATAGATTGAAACCGTCACTGAGGTAAATCTGATTATCAACCGTAATTGGTAAGTTGGGATCGTTGTATTTGGTGTCATCTGTGATTATGTCGAGTTTGTATTGATGAGTTGGATCTGGATTCCTGTAATATCGGGATCGAATATTTTTTACAATGAATCGTTTTTCTAAATGCTTTCGGGCAAGATAACGAGTTTCAATTAATTCGTCAAATTTCTCTCGTTCGTACTTGTTAAGATGATTTCGTGCGAGCTGCAATAATTCATGAAAATCAATTTGAGAGAAATTGGCAATTACAACTTTATGAACATCAAATAATTCGTAATTGGCTTTCTGTTCTTCCTGATCATCGTATAAGCCGATAATTGATTGAAGTTCTGGTTTTTCCTCCAGTAAATGAGTCCATTTTGAATTATCATCAAGATAACCATTAATTTCACCGGAGTAAGTATTTTTGTTGATTCGAAAATGAAATGTCTTGTTCCAAACTCGGATGAATGATTTCTTTTCGGGTTCATCAAAATCAGACCAGTCAAAACCATATTGGACAATTTGTTCAATCATTTCAATTAAAGTAATTTTGGTTAATGCTTTGTTGTAATCTCTCCTGAGAACAAATCGCTTTATTGGATGTTTGATTTTCAGATTGTAGTATTCACAAAATTGACCAGTGATCAATTCTTTGTTGTTCGAGGTTAGAAACAAAGTTTTGTTATTTTTGTAAATATGGACTGGAATTTCGTCAATAATTTCAGTTTTACAATCTTGGTCTTTCATTAATTTGATCATTGATTTGACGTTTGACGCTCGTTTCTTGATCGACAATTGATACCCATTGGGAAAATGTTCTAAATTATTTTCGATCGCTTTTTCAATTGTTAGTTTATTCTGTAAAACATCTTTGTGAATTCCTTCATACGCTTTAGTTAATCGTTTCCCATATCTGGAGGCTCCATGAATTTTTTGTGTAAAATCAGTTTCACCGGATAAGGCATATTTCTTTCTTCCAAGTACCCAAATGGAGTTATGAATTCCCTTATCGAATTCAATTGCAAGAGGATCTGTTAGTTGAAACATGGGTAATATTTTCTTGATGTCTTCCAGTTTACCTTTTAGGATTGCAGAGTCGGTGTCTCCGGTCATTACTTCACAATCGTGAAGAGCTGCTTTCATCTCAAGTAAATTGGTGTGGAGCCTTGCAAAAGCGGTGATACTGGAAGGGATCGAGGGAAGATAATATTTACCTTTGTATTTGTCATCACTGATTCCTTCTGCCGTAATTCCATAAGATGAATTTGCATTATATTTGAGATTTCGATTCATTGAATCTGATTTTGGATATTCGTCTCGAACCTTGACATATTCAGTAAATATCTCTTCACCATATTTTGGGATCGAATCGAAGTCTAACAAAGTAACTGCTAAAACATCAACGGACTTGAGAGCTTGAGTTATTGTCCAGTCATTTCTTTTTGCAAGTTCCAGAAGTGAAAAAACAAAATCTGCTAAGTGTTGAGATAATTTACCTTTGACGTACTTGTCTAAATTTCGTTCTTTTTTGTATTGCTTGGCTTTTTCCCGAGTGTAGATATAATGAGTAGTTTTGAAGTGGACGATACCATTTAGCGGTAAAAACCAATCAGGTTGAAGATAAGTTTCATTGAGTACTGATTGTTCAAATCTAATTAAGGTATCGTGAAATTTTTTATTGAACTCTTTGAGAAATTTCTTTTGTTGTTGAGTTCCGTCGATCCTTCCAAACTTAAGAAAATTATGTAATTTCTCTTTTGAAGCTAATACTAACTGCTTTTCGGCATTACCTAATCTTGCCATGTGTGGATATTGGCTTTTGAAATCAACAATTACGATTACCTCACCTTCTTTGGTTCTAACTACTCCATGAATTTGAGTTTCGGTTTTTCCTCCCTGATAGATGTGTCTGGCTACTTCGTATTGAATTTTCACATTGCCTAATTCATCTTTCGTTATTTCTTGAACATACAAGGTTTTGAAACATTCGAAAGAGTTTGACAAAATACTTGACCAAAAATAAAGTCAATAAACCAGCTACTCGAACTCGCCAATTAGCCCAATTGAAAGATGCTGGAATTATTACTTTACAGTCAGACGGAACATATCTGATTGATAAACGTGGTTTGATTATGGTTGGAGCTAATGAATTCTACAAAGAGAACAAATCCTTTAATTCAATTGATCTAAAAAGAGAAATTTCAAACATTGAGGACGGCGATATTCAAGGATTACAAAAAGTACTTGATAAACTTCAACCAATTGATAGAGAAACGGCCTATCATGGCATTATTAATAAATCAAGAGAACTAATCGAAATTCAAGACGATTTATCAGATCTTGAGAGTTATTGATATGAGTTTAGAAAATTTATCAGATGTCGATAGGTGGAGTTTAAGACAAGATTACCGCAAAATTGAATTAATTAAATGTCCAAATTGTAAAGTTTATTTTGAACCAACACCAAGTGATCATTGTCCTGGATGTATGAATGATTTAGAAAATGTAAAAGATCGTGTTGTGGGTTGGATTAAGAAAGAATAGCTTTCTCCAGATCTCTTACTCTTTTCTCCAGTTGAACAGTTTCAGCTAATAACACACCAACCAAATTTTGGATCAAAAATAATAATTGATTCCCTCCTGTATAATCTAAACTTTCCGCAAATTCAATCATTTGAAAGCAGAACGTTTCATAATCTCGATCGGTCATGTAGCCACAAAATTGATTTCTGAGTAAACTGATTAATTCTTGCACAAGAATTGATGAATAATTGATTATTTCAGCTTTTGAATTAGAGGGAGTAAATAGAAAGTATTGGGGGTGATGCTTCACCCCCTCACACTAAAGAGAACCCAAGATGACAAATCTAGGTGTTCCTTATATGCCTCAATTCTCTAATAAGGGTTAAGATAGTTTACAATTGGTCAGGCGACTCAATGAATATTGCAGTTAGACCGAGCTATCCGAAATTAAACTTTAAATCCATTTTTTAATAGTTTGAAATTTTAATACGAATTATTTCCTTCTTTTTTTTCTTTTTTTTCGTAGGTGTTTTGGAGGTCTATAATCCAAAGATAAACTATTGTTGATTACATAAATTGGTTCTCCAAACTGATTTCGTGTCTCTGACACAGTGATTTGAGTTGCTATTGCCCTTACTCTTAAGTTTGTTCCGTCTGCAAGTTTATAAACATTCCATTGCTCACGAATCGATATGAAATCAATTGGTTCAAGATCTATGTCAGATATTGGTGTTGGGGGATTAGGTTTCCCTCTGCTTTCATTTACAACAAAAGCAGAAACGATATTTTTTTTGCTTA
>JACZSS010000292.1 GCA_022574115.1 Candidatus Heimdallarchaeota archaeon
CACTCTCTAAATCCAGTAAATCTAAGAACTTACTTGCAAGAATTAACTCTTCTGCTTCTCTTGTAAAATGCATTCTTCGCTAAAAGAATAAACCAATCTGGTGACATAACTGTTTTGTTTTGTCGGTAATTTGAACTAAAATCTGCATGGTAATAGTTTAGCATTTACACACTATTACTGACGTATTAGTTCCTAGGACTGAAAGAAGTTGAACATACGTTTGGGTATGGCATCGGGTAACGTATCCGATAATCTTTTGCTGCGGTCTGGATAATCAATGGGGACCCAGTACTGATGAAGCACTTTTTCTTCGGCGTTCATAGGTATTGCTTCAGGAAAAATAATCACAAATTTGTTATGCATCTTGACACCCTCTTTGATGATTATTTTTTCTAATTCCTGTTCAATTCTTAGTTGCGAATACGAAATTGATGAGGTAAATTCAGTGAATACGTAGTCGGTCTCTGGCATTTTATGGATGACAAATTGCTTCGCCAACATATCGGTATCCATGGTGATCTGACCCAAGATGATTTCTTTGTGACCATAAACTGATTCGATGATCATAGCTAGATCTCCGAGGATCAAGTCATCATCCATGAGATTAGGGAGTCGAAGATTATCATTTGGTTGTATATCTCCAATCTTAGTTATTCTCTTGATTTCGACTAATTGTAAATTATCGTGATAGACAAAGGAGTATTCCACCAAGTAATTTGTTGATAACTGGTTTTAATTATCTTTGTTCTGAGAACGTCTCAATACATAACATTGTATTTCATCGATAATCGATGGGTGTTCTGCAGGTGATCATCGATTGCGTAATCGATAGTTGCGATCTTGATCGATTGATTGATTTGCTATATTACTCGTTAATTTTACACAATATTGGTCAGTTATTACTGCAAGGTATACTTGATATTCAATCGATATTATTCGTGTTGACGCCTTGTAACGATGAAATACTAGTAAATGTCGAAAACTGTCGATAATTTCATCAATCATCATCGACTATATCATCGATTTGAATTGACGTACATCGATTATATCCTCGATGTTCTTGATTGATTGGAGTAGGCATCGATGACTCTTTTGTCTAGACCTTCACTGTTCTGGCTGCAAATGCTGGTATTTGTGATGAAATGCAATCGGATCGTTAGCGAATTCGGGCAGCAACTTACCCAGCAATGGCAAATTATATTCTAGCACCAAATGATCCGGCGCGTGCAACTCATACCAGATAGGATATTTTAATTCATTATACGGTCCGAGTGAATGTTCATATTTTACCAATGGATCGTTTTTGCTTACTAAGATCAGCGCGGGAACATTAATATATTTCCAATATTTTTTTACATTTTCTTTCCAAAAAATTTGCTTTGATTGTTTGACTGCTACTTCAGGCAAAATATTTTGAACCCGCTTGGTCGCCTCATTTCTTGAGATTACCGAATCATCCCCAGGTGTAGACCATTGAATAAATTTTGGTGCAAGATATTTTCGAGCTAATTCGAATCCCCAGATCGGTACAAAATAAGATGTTTTCAGATAGATAGGTAAGTCAAATGAATGCACAGGAGAAATTAATATTACCCCGTCAACAATTTTGGAAAGTGGCAATCCACCTGCAAACATTGCGGCTATCGCAAAGGTTCCGACACAATTGCCTTGAAGGATTTTCATTCCTGGTTGTATGCCTTGATCTCTAGCCAACTGATCATACTCCTTGAATGCTGTTGAAATTACCTGCTGTGCATCAATTGCTGCCTGTATGGCCCCAAAATCGCCTTCTTTGGGTGATTCACCTGTCCCGCGCGAATCATAGGCAAATACGTTGATCCCATGATCAATACCGTCTACATATCACTGATTCTTATCATGCTCTGACATCCATCCGTTGACAATTCCCATCGCAGGATTCGATAAATCATGTGTTTTCAGGTTCGTTAGCCATTTGACCTTGAACAATTGGTGAGTTGGGTCGTTTTCAAGGCGGTTTCGCCATTTTTGTTGAAGAGGCAACGGCAACTCCCAATTTTCTTGGTGACATTTAGGTATTATCGTTATTCATCAGTTGTTATAGATCAATCGACGACATGTTTGTCGACAGATAAAAATGAATAACCGTTATTTCATTGTCGAATATCATCGATGAGAGGTTTGTACCAATAACTTGTTGCTACTCTGGTTAAAAGTCGATATGCTATCCTGCTAACATATATTTTTACAAGGCCACGATGATTTTTGTATCGAAATACAGACACATTCCAACCCACGATCAATCTCTCACATGGCTTCGATAGAAACTTCCTCTCACGACGAGATAAGATCGATTGATATCTTTTACGACTGGTAAATCACTAAAACTGATGTTCTAATAGATTCATTCAACAACATATACGACTCTCATTGCAGAGTTTTGGTCGGTCCGGATTGCAGTATTATGCTAGCTTAATAAAATGACAAAATTCAATTTTTGAACCGTTGAATTGAGCTTTTTTTTTTACGGACAATATTACCATGCTGAATAAATTAGTTTTTGGTTTTGTTTGCAGTAATTTTTTTAGTTTTGTGATTAAGATTTTCGGAGAAAAATGAAGTAATTATCCTATGTACCGACTGATATTTTTTGATTATTTTTCTTAATTTATTTTTTGAACAAATTAAAATTAACATCGTGATTTTAATTTTTTAGACCAACTTAATTTTTTGTAGTATCGAACGTTATTGATTAATTGCTCGTTCAATTATTCAATTTAGATTTTTGAGATTTTTCTTACTCCACGTTTTCTCAAAAATAATTTAGATCGCATTCATAAGTCCGTTGAAAATAATTTTGCAGATCACAATTTTACTGGTCAAAATTTCATCTGAAACATAAAGTTGATTGATTCGAAGATAGATTCAAATAACTCACAATTAGTATTCTAAAAAAAAGTGTTCTCAAAAAATTATTATCCTAAAACTGTTCTCAGAAAAAGTTTTTCGTCAAAAGGAGTATAAACTATAAGGTCGATTTTTCAAATTAGATTTTTGGTTAGATTATTGAGCTAAATTATTCTAGTTAGATTTTTCCCCAAATAAAATTCCGTACCCTTCAACCATTTCACTGACTGCATCGGCATCCACGGGAAAATATTTCATCAACATTTCATCTGTCCCATCTTTATTGTTGGCGATTTTTTGTTTCATCAATAGGGATACTGCTTTTTCTTCACTGGCAATCGATTTAATAAATTTCGAAAGTAACCTGGATTCGGCTTCATCATCATCCATGAAATATACATAGAGGATCTTGTAATTCTGCATGGTAAAATATTCTATGGAATAAAAATCATAAGTCACTCGAGTATGTTTCTCAGTATGATAAATATTATTCATCAGAAATTTTGAAACTGTATCTTTCAGTTTTCGATCCATTTTTTCATGGTCTTTAGCCAGATTGACAAATGGATGAGAATAAATGATTTCATCATCTTTCAATATACTCACTCGAAGTGGGATTTCATACTCATAATCAATTTCCACGTCTTCCTCTTTCTCAAAAAAGACTACCTCATCCTCAGACATGTATATTTCCTAATCGTCACAATATAAGATAAATAATTATTTAGATGAATGTAATAATCAATCTATTTGTAATTTGGATTGAGTGATCAGTATTTCCATTGATTAAACCTGTAATCTGTGATATATATAGGGACTCAGTACATATTTCATAGTCTTTGTGATTAATATGGTGCATACCTTGGTTTATCGGTGTATATCGAAATAGTAAGTGGGTGATCTAATTTATTAGTAACTACAAGCCATAGTACTGTTTAGACCTAATACTTTAGTGACTTGGTAAATTAGTTCGGCAGATCCCTATTGTTCATAGGAAGGTGCGAATACTTGTAACAGTCAATGCGTATATTAATTGATAATATTATTATATAGTTATTAATTATATATTAAGATATATAGTTTAAATAACAATTTATATCTTAATTATATTACTCTTTTAGTTCTCAAATATATGACTCATTTAAATTACTTTGTCAAATTTACGTATATTATTCTGTGTATACTGATAGAGTGATATGAATGATATTACAAATAATCGAATTCTATGTAATAAAAGCAGTCTTAATATTATTAATCATAATAATCCTCTTTCACTATCTCGAAATCGAATATTAGATTAAATAAAGTCTGTTTTAGGTGCATTTAGTTCTATATTACAATACCTGATAGAATATATAACAATGATTTTAACTAGTATTTTCAGAGATATTTAACCCATATCTAAACTAATATGCTGTAATAAATCGTTTATTATATCAATCAGTCATATTATGTACTAAATATCACTTAAATAAGGTTAAAATGAGAATTAGTGATATGGTCAAATATATCAGGTGAATCCATTTGAGATATAATATTTGACCAAATAAATACTTTAAAGTCTTAACATATCCAGTACTACTCTGAGTAGTCCTAATATATGAAAAATCCTTGATTGCGGAATATAAATCTTTTTGATGGCTTATCAGTGTTTGTGTGATTGTATTTGTTCTTCTGTCAAGGCAACGAGTGGTCTTAGAACTGTTTGTTTTTCGTACTCATGTATGTCAGGGAATCTGTCTGGAACGATACGTGCAAGACACTCTTTGTTTTTTATTGTTGTATTTATATCTGTTTTTTCAATGTATACCTTTCGATGTAAGTATTTTTCTAAAAGGCTTGTGTTTGTGGGGGGAGTTCCTACAAAGAAACTAATTTCATTGAGGCTTGGATTCGTCAATGCGGCAGCGTTGTAAACCAACTCACCATTAGCAGCACTGC
>JACZSS010000293.1 GCA_022574115.1 Candidatus Heimdallarchaeota archaeon
AAAATTAGTCCAAATGATCTAATTAGACGTGGTCAAAAAATTGCTAGAGTTAAATTAGAATTCAAACACGAGGACTCGATTTACTCATTAAGAAGGACAAGATCGATCAAGGGGAAGGGTATGGAAACCGTTAATCTCACCAAAAATGGCAAGATTATATTGGATGAAGAAAGAAAGAAAAAAGCAGATCAGTGGATTGAGGACAATTTAATTACCTATAGTGATTTTAAAAATACTACCTTGATTTTGCAAGATGAGATGAAAAGTGTACTCGAGATGGAACGCTCCAAGCGGAAAAACTATCTAGAGAGAATGTTTGGAATCAAAGAATACAATGACATGGCCGAAGTCTCAAGAGATCATGGGAATAGTTTAGATGTCAAAATTTCGGAAAAAAAAGGAGAAATTATTGCGTTGGAAGGTCAACTTGTTGACGAAGATGAACTGACTAAACAAGAAGAGCACTTGGTGAAAGAATTGCAAATAGTCACCAAAGAATTTAACATTGCGGAAGAAATTTACGACAAAAGTGACCTAGAATATCAAGAGATTAGAAATTTCAAGGTTGAGTTCGAAAATTTAATCAAAGAAATAAGCCAAACCAAATCCGAAGAAATGGAAATTCAGGATGAGATAGACGGTTTAACTACATCAATTCAGGAAAACAAAGAAAGACTCCAGAGTAAGAGTGATTGGGAAGACCAGCAGAAACAAATTCAGAAACTTGAAATCAGGCTAGATGATTTAAAGCAGGTGGAAATAAAACTCGCCAATCGAAGAGACCAAAAAAGCCGCATTCTAAAATTAATTCAGCTAGAAGAAAACTCGCTAAAACAGCAATTATCGAATTACCAAAGCTCAATAAATGATCATCAATCAGTTTTAAACGATCTGACGCTTCAAATAAATGAACTAGAGCTAAAAAGAGAAACAATTGCAGATTTAGAAAAAGAAATCGAATCCTTTGAAAAAGTTCGGATGAGGTTAACTAAATTACAAAAAACGGAAAAACAACAAATCGAGCTGGATAAGTCATTATCAATTGCTAAGAACGGATTGGAAATTCAGATAAAGAATTATTTGACTGATATAGAAAAGAAAGGGGACAGAATAAAACAATTACCGGATGTAGAAGAACGTTTGAGTGAAAAAGATGGGCTAGAGGTAGTAAATGCAGATCTTGTTGAAGAAATGAATGTCTTGAAGGCAAATTTAACTCAACTTCAAGAAGAAGTTAATGTGGCTACAAAGGCCAAACGGCTAACCACTTATGAGATCACATCAATCTCCGAGAAGATCATTAAGCAAGATACCGAAATTGCCGCAGTCAAAAATTTAGATTTATCAGCCAACTGTCCCCGATGTAAACAACCACTGACAAAAATACATCTCAAAAAGATGGTAAGTACTTTACGCGCAGAGCTAAAGATTCTGAAACTGGGACTAAAAGATAAAAAAACAGATCTCGGATCGTTGACCGAAACAGAAGGAATCGTGTTAGATAAACTAACTACATGTCAAAAGGCCATTGAGTCCAAAATTGAAGCACGTAGACACAATGAAAAATTAATTGTAGAATTAAGTAAATTTACCCAAAAGAAAATCGAATTGGATTTGTTAAACGTTGAAATCAAACAGTTCCACTCTGATGGTGGTGAAGATGCACTGTTTCCCGAGGTAAGAAAAAAGCTCGCCACCATTGAACTTACAATTAAGAAATTAAATTTCAAACAATCTAAATTAGATTCTCTTAATTCGTCCTTCCTAACTCTTAGCGGAAAAAAAGCGATGTTCATCGAAATAAATAAAGCATTGGCTAGGTTACCTAAGCTCAAGAGCAACAACACAAAAGCCAAGCAAAAAATACTCGGATATGAAAATGAGAAACAAGTTGTTGAAATAAAACTACAAACAAGGGAGTACCTTAAAGAAGAACAACAGGAGTTAATATCACTATCCCATTTAATCGCTGATCTTGGAGGCCAAATCGTCGAAATACCTATTATTTGCCAAAAAGTTGAGGATTTAGATCCTAAGACGATCAATCACCAGCTTACTGTGCTTAATCAGCTAGCAGACGATAATAAAGAATTAAAAACAATACTGAAAGAAAATGAAAAAAGCAAAAACAAAAAAATTAGAAAACTAACAAAATTATCAATTTTGAAGGATGAGAGTAAATACGCCAAGTTAAATGAAAAAGAACAACTCATTCAGATCAAACTTGCAGAGGCAAAGAAGAAGTTAGATGAAAAAAATACCGAAAAAATAAATAAAGCGCGAGATTTACAGGAACTCAATAGTAAACAAGCTGTTCAACAACAACTTTCCGCTCAGATTGCAGATCTTAAAGTAATCGTAGGATCTAAACTCGAAACCCAAGATCTGTATAATTTACTTGAAATGTTGTTCAAACGGATTGGGGGAAGAATTTTGTCTAGACTAAGAGACTATATCAACATTGAAACTCATCGGATCTTGAAATATTTAGGCAATTCTGAGTTGGAGGGTATTCTTTTAGATGAAAATTATAATTTGCAAATTCGTACACCACATGGAACGGAGAGACCGGGATATTTCTCGGGTGGACAAAAAATAAGAATCGCATTTGCGTTTAGATTAGCTTTGTCACAGGTTTTAGCAGATTTTCGAGGAAATGATCTCCAAACTTTAATCATTGATGAAGGAGGGTTTGGTGCTCTGGATAAAGAAGGGCAAGAAGGTGTTGTTGATGTGTTTCATGCTTTACAAGACAAATTCCACAGAATGATTGTGATTAGTCATATTCCTAGAATAGCAGATAACCTACCAGGAACCCAAATTCTGATAGATAACGGACGAATTGTAGAAAATTGACCCGCTGTCGACTGGAACAAGCAGACCAACTATTGTTCCCTCAATTTGGTGAAAAATCAATTTTCCCTCCGAACTTTTAATTAATTCAACCGGAAGTAAATCAATCGATCAATTTGGTTAAAGAAAGCGCAGAGATGCAAGAAGCATTTAATGACTTTAGTCTTGGATTTGATGCTTTTCATGCAAAATTTTTTAGTATAAGCGACGAAGATTTGGGTAGATTCTTAATTAAACAAGCTTCTGAAAGCCAACAGTATTTAGATCATTCAGCAGGTCTTGTGCAAGCTTGGGGAAACAAAGGGAGAGAACTGATTGAAAGTCTTGTACAAAGCGACGTATCGGAAGTTCGAAAATCCGGATTAACATTATTGGGAGAATTAGGGCATCCAAAGTCTACCGCTATAATTATTGAGGCATTAGGCGCTTGGGAAGAAAACATTCGTGAGGAGGCAAAAAATGCCTTAATCAGATTTGTGGATCGAGCTTCCTCTCTTGCCTTGGCTACTGCTTTAGAAACCAATGCAGACTGGCGAATTAGAAAGGGTATCGCAGAAGTAATACACGATGTGGTTGATGATGTTGAACAGCTGACGGAAAAATTTGGTAATCGAGCAACACAAGATTTGATAGCCGGATTGAGACAAAATTTGAAATACAAAGAACCACGTGTCCAAGTCGCCTGTGCAAAAGCATTGGGTCATCTTAGAATTGAAGAGGCACGCTCTGATTTGCAAAAAATTGCGACTGCAAAAACCAAAAATGTAAATGTTGCAGGAGTGGAAGCACTCATAGAACTTGGAGGAAAAGCCTCTCTCAAATTTTTGAACGAATTAATTGAACAACGAAAACGGGACGTCCCGGTTAAAGTCGCAGCTATTAGCGGAATTGGCAAGCTGACAACCGATAATAAGACTGGACAGCAGAATCTGATCAAACTAAGAAATGATAAAAGTCCTGAGGTACGAAAAAAGCTTGCTTGGGCGTTAACAAGATATCCGACGAGTGAAAGCATTGAGGTGCTAGTTAAAATGTTAGGCGATCCTGACGAACTGGTTCGAAAAGAAGCTACAGCTTCAATCATCACTTTTGGACAAACAGTGAAAAAACTATTACTGCGAGAACTTTTCAACAAGAAAGCCACCAAAAAATTTCAGAGTCATATTAGAAAATCAGCACTCGACGTTCTTGCAGAAATGGACATGAGTGAATACATTATGGACCTGGTGGATGAAGGGATGATAGAGGATGCCGATGCTGAGGTGAGAAGATCCATACTGTCAAAAATTAGTCTAGCACCTCAAAGTGATTACCAAAAGATTGGTAAAATCTTGCAAAAAAGAGCTAAGAAGGAGAAGAATAATGATGTGCTTGCTGAATTGGCTTTACAACTCAGAAAATTCTTAGGACCCAAAGCCGAAAAACCATTAGTCCGAATACTACAAAATAAGAAAACCAGCCACGAAGCTAGGAGTCATGCTGCTAACGAACTCGTCGAATTAAACTGGTCTCCCAAAAAAGAAAAAGAAAGCATCACATTTGCTATTGCACGAGGAGACTGGGAGGGTGTGGAAAGAGTCTCGTCTCGAGGTGCAATTAATTATATAACTGGACTTCTGAGCAATGATGATCCGAAAATAAGGTTGGCGATTCTGGATGCCGTTTATAGAATCAAAGTAAAATCATTTTCCAGAAGACGTAGAAGAAAAATTCTGAAAAAGGTCCGGCAAATATCGAACAAAGACGAGGAAGAGATTAGGGTTAAAGCCATACCACTGCTTGGATATCTTCGTGATAACAAATCGACTAAACGTTTGAATAAATTCTGGAAAAAGGGGTCAGATGAAATTCGGTTGAGTGTGATTGATGCCTATGATCGATGGAATGCGAAAGTAGGAACGGTTGGCTTGATTACACTTCTCCCCACCGCATCCGATGAAGAGTTGCCCAAGATATCC
>JACZSS010000294.1 GCA_022574115.1 Candidatus Heimdallarchaeota archaeon
CCTCTTTATCACATTTTTTGCTGGAATTGGAACTATTACCAGTGCTATTTTGCTATATGTGAAATTCAGACCGCTTGGAGTCCGGCATCTAAATTTTGTAAGCTTAGGAATGGTTATGCTGGGTTTACTGCCGCTTTCATTCACACCCCAAGCATTCTTGCTGGAAGAAAAATACAGCGATTTTATGACAGTTTTAACGATAATAGGAGCAGTGTCGACAATCTCAGGATTGATGATGATTACCTGGAACTTAAAAATTCACCAAACAGTCGAGATTCCCAAAAGATTCGTGTTGCTTTTACCGATCTACGGTATTATTATATCTCAAATCATAACGGGCTCAAAAGTTACTTGGGATGGAGAAACATGGGTGATAGTTCGACCAACGTTGGTTCGAGTTTTGCTATTCAGCGGAACTGCGTGGATTTTAATCGAATTAATGATTGTTTTTTACGTAGGATTAAGAGTTTCTAATGATCCGTGGTACTGGTTAGCTATTGCTCTGCCTGTTGGATTGATGGCTAGTTATGTATTGCTTGCCCTTCGAGAGACGCTTTCATTCTCACTTGTTTTTTATCAAATTCCTACAGGATTGGCAACTATTGCCTTTTCTATTTCAATTATAAAAGCACCTCAACTCCTAATTATACCTACGATAAAGGTTCAGAGTATTACAATCGCGCTTCGTGATTCAGGACTTTCAACTCTCACGTTCCCGGATAGTTCTGATCAATCGGACAAATCAATGCTGAATGCAGCAGCTATTACAGGTATCACAGGATTGATCAAGCAGATCGCTGGCAAAGAAAATTTGCCTCCCACACTCGGCTATGCTGATTTTATTATTAAAATTTATCCTGAGGATACAATTTTCATCTACTCCATAAGTAATGGAGAGCATCCACTGTTGGATGGTTTTGTCAGTCTACTCACCAAAAAGTGGGCAAAGAGGATGGAAGATTTTACGGGTAAAATAACTCCATCTGACAGAACTGAATTCAATGAGGACATTCTCAGAACTTTAAAGATTTTTATTTAGCAGCACATTTGGTTAACACTGAGACTCCTGTTCCTATGTAAATGGTGAGCACCGCCAATAATATAAACCTGAAAGACGAAAAGGAAATTATCTGTGATCCAAGGACACGAAAAAAAGGGACAAACACCAATACAGGAAATTGACATTCGTGATAAGAGTTGGTTAAAAACCAATATTGCCTACATTTCCATGTTCATTGTAATCATTTTATGGGGGAGCTCATGGCCCGTAACCCGATATGTCTCAACCAACGAATTAGGAACACACCCTTTCACTTCTGCCTTTATTCGAATGACTTTTGCTATTCCTTTCCTTCTTCTTGCTGTTAGACTGATAGATGGTAAGCTAATGTTTCCTAGACATTTATTAAAACCCATTATGATCCTTGGTTTCTTTCAAGTAGCAATGCACAATTTCTTTTTTCTTTCTGGCTTGAGATTTACATCAGGATCGGATGGAGTGCTGATCATCAATGCAGGAATTGCAGTGATTACCCCGATTTTGGCTCATCGAGCTTACAAAGATGAAAAACTAACCAGAATCAGAGTCATAGGAATTTTTATCTCACTGTTGGGAGTCTTGCTTATCTTTTCATTGTCACCCAATGAAAATGTTGAGAATCGCATTCTAGGAAATTTTCTGATTTTGGGTGCAGCTACCTCATGGTCCATTTATACGGTGTACTCTCGTCCGATAGTGCGAGAGATCTCCCCAATCAGCTATCAACTATGGGCCGCGCTATTTGGCTGGTCGTATCTTGCTCTGTTTGCGTTAAGCGAACAAATTAACTCACCTAACTTAGTTATTACATTTGACACAGGGTGGAGATTGGCATACTTGGGAGTTTTCGCTGCTGCAATTGCGTACACTTTATACAATGTCTCAATTAAACATCTAGGAGCGACACGTACTGCGGTTATAGTTAATTTTGCTCCACTATTTGGTATTTTCTTTTCCATTGTTTTCGCTGATGAAGAATTCTCTTTAGTATATCCAATTGCTTTTCTAATAATCCTTGCGGGCATTTATTTGGTTAACAAAAATTAGCAAAGATTTAACGTATTTATATTTAATTACAAACAATGGATTTCAGTCGTGACTAGCACGAACCTATTGACAAAGCAGTTCAATTCAGGAAAGAATGGGAAGTACAGGAATTTGTTAATTATGAAAATCAATAGAAGCTAAATGCGCGTAAAATAGGGGTTTACTGCAGTGAACGTAAATATCTTTCAATTTATTCAAAGTTCGGTCAATCGATTCAAGCTATTATTAGAATCTAGTGAATTGTTAAGTAAGATAATCAATTGTCAAACATAGAAAATTCAGTAAGATCGATATTTTCATTATAGATGCACGAGGTAAATTTAAATTATGACCAAAGGTTGACGGATCAACATGTCAAAAGCTGAAGAAGCACGCTCATATGTAGGTCTAGTGGTCTGGTTGTTATGGGCAGTACAAATACTATTGATATTGGCATCATTATTAGCAGATTTTGATGCTATCTCAGTTATTGAGGATGCTGGGGGTGACGTTGATGCACAAGTAAGTTTAGCAACCGTACTCACCCATTTAGCATTGATCGCACTAGGTTTTGGATTGGTTAATCAGATCGTGAATCCAGACGCAATACCACTGATGAGAATTTTCGCTTTCGTCTATTTCGTAGTGTTTACAGCAGTTCTCTATGCAGCGGCAGCAGATCCTGCATCTACTCTAACAGAGATGGTTCTAGGAGGTTAAGACGATGGCAGTAGATAACATGAAATCAGCCATAGACGACTTACGAGAAGATTTAAACACAAATCAATTCCGAGCAGTCGTAGCATACACAGTAGTCGCAGTAATAATTTTGTTCAATAGGTTTATATTGAACTCACAAACCTCTGATGCATATGAAAATACAGATGGAATTAGGTGGTTTTTAATTACCTTGTCAATTCCGATCTTGGTTGTAATTTTAGGATTGGTGAGTAATATAGAATTTGAGAATATGAAGGAACGGTTTCCAGGAGTCTTAGAATCATTTTCTCTGACTGCATTTCTTGCAGTCGCTACCGCGTTTTTATTCACTGTCACTGGTACGACGGTTTTAATGGCAGTGCTGGTTATCATTTTGTATCCAATAATTATTATTTTTGTTGCAGTTTATGCAATAGCCGTAAGATTATCTTAATGAAATAGAAATGAACATTTTTCATATCCATAAACTTGTTATATTTAACATTCTGTGCTTAATTATTGGCAACGTACCAATAGTCTCCCATCAGGTTAATTCAGAAGATTTATTTATTGATTACACAATTTCTGGTAAGCTCCTCGTTGTTGGAGTCGGGGAATTCAACGGAAACGGGGGATTACACGTGACAATATCCGAAAAGAATAGGACCTCGCTTAGGTATCATTTGGAATATATTGCAGCGATATCTGATTACGAGGAGGAGGGAGAAGCAGACTTAGTTGAAAACAATCTGACAAAAATATTAGACGAAATAACAGATAGCAATGTTATTATCAAAAATTTGTGGGACATTTATTCCAATGAAGATAATAACGAAGTTTACTCAATCTTTCACTTATCTGTACAAGAAGTGGAGAATGATTTCGTACACATATTAAATTATACATCAACAATTGAAGGTGAGATTGGATTTTTTTCACCAAACCTAGGATTTCGTATTCAAAGTTACAAAGTCAGGATTGATGGTAGGAATAGTGATGTATTATTATTCTATGATGTTAAAAATTTACAGCTCGTTGGACTAAGCGTGGTCGTCTTTTTGGAAATCGAAACGGGTCAACAAATCTTATTCGATATCAGGATGGTCATTAGTGACTCAAATTTAATCTTCGAAGCAGCCGATAGTAATCTCATTCAAAGTGTAATTGTCCCTCTAATTTTAGTGACTTTGGTTGTCATAATTCTCTTGCTGAATTTGAATTTCCAAAGAAAAAAGAACGAAATCACAATGGATGGCGGCTTATAATAACAACCGAATACACTATTGACGTTCACAATCTATCTAAGATTATAAAAAATGGAAGGGTACATGTCACAGCCTTATCTCCGATTTCACTTAGAATTAAGAAAAATCAAACCTACATTATCCAAGGAGAAAATGGGTCAGGAAAATCCACTCTTCTCAAAATTCTCGCTACTTTGAGTAGACCCACTTCTGGAACAGGACAGATCTTGGGCAAAAATATAGCCCAGTTTAATTCTATTCAAAAAAACCGGTCAAAAATTGCTTACATACCTGAAATACTAAATTTTGACAACGATTTAACTGGAAACATTTTGTGGAATTATTTATTTCGCCTTCGCTTTAATGAAACAAATCGATTGTCTGAAATGTATAACAATTTTCTGACATATATCAAAAAATTTGGCCTCATCACATGGCTAGATACACCTTTAGGTGGTTATTCAAATGGAATGAGGAAGCGTATACTACTCGCCCTGTGGATGAGTTTTGAACCTGAACTATTTTTATTAGATGAGTTTGATTCTGGCATTGATCAAGAAGGCCTAGAGATAATCAAATCCGAACTAGCAGAAATCAAGGCAACCGTAATTGCCGTAAGTCATAATCCTGAATTCATGATTTCAGAGAATACAATTACACTTCAGATTAACGATTTAAAGGAGTAAATCAACCAATTTTCTTCTTTAATAGTTAACTCAATTTTAGCAGGTTCTGCAGATATAAATTTTTTAATCGCCTGTAACCAGAATGCACAAGCAATTTTGTTTTCTATTAATACCCT
>JACZSS010000295.1 GCA_022574115.1 Candidatus Heimdallarchaeota archaeon
GAATTTTCTACGCTTCCAGAAGCTCTCCAAAGTGAAGTTAAAACGCTTGCGGGGTATAATATAAGCTGGATCGAGCGAGTGTTAATGGAAGGAAGTAGGAATGGAATTTTTAAGATTCAGGGCTCTCCGCGAGATAAAGCGGAAGAGATAGCTGTAAAGATTCAAGGAGCTCTACTTTGGGCTAGAATGTTTGGTTTATCATTTATGGAAAATATCGTTGAACAGTCTAAAAAGGAACTATTAGACGGATAAAGAAAATCATGTTCTTTCCAAAAACGCGATAATTGTCGCGTACAGTGAATCCATTTAAATATTATTATCCCTATCTATAGGTAGGTTAAAAAATGGCAACTTCAAATCAAACCAAAATGGCTCCTGATTACATTACACTCCTTCAGAACCCGAATAAGCTCCCTTTGCAATACAGAGTTATTCGCTCAATGTTCAAAATTTTTGGTACTGTCGCACCTTGGCCAACTTGGAAATTTGCAGCTAAAATTTTCTTCACACCCCGAACACGAAAAGTAAGGGAGAATGAAAAAGAAATTTTGGATGCAGGTGAAACCAAAATTATCCAACTGGATGAACTTGATCTTTTTGTAACCTCCTGGGGCTATGGAGATAAACGAGTTCTGCTATTACATGGATGGGGTGGCAATCGCGCTCAGATGACACCGTTAGTAAAAGAATTAGTGGACAATAATTATCAGGTGATTGCATTCGATGCTCCAGCTCATGGAGAGTCCGGAGGATCTCGCACCAACATGGCCAAAATTGTCGAAGCAATACACTTAGTGAACGATACTTACGGAAGGTTAGATTACGTCATCGGTCATTCGTTTGGAGGAGCTGCTCTGACAGTTGCCATTGATCGTGGATTGGAAGTCGATAAGTTGATCACTATCAGTACGCCATCAATCATGCAAAGATCTGTGATGAAACCTTTTCAATCGCTCTTGAATTTACCAGATAAAGTGATGCGACGGATAAATGAGAAAATCAGTCAAATCATGGGTCAGACTTTGGAGGAATTTTCAGCAGTGAATTTAGCTAAAAGTCAAACAATTCCACTACTAATTGTTCAGGATAGGCAGGATTCTGTAATCACAAAGGAAGATGCAATTGAATTGAATAATAACTGGAAAGACTCAGAGTTATATCTTACAGATGGATTTGGTCACCGTCAAATATTGCGAGAAAATTCTGTCCACCTTAGAATAGGCCATTTTCTGGCTTCATAGGAGATTAGTCAATTGGCAAACTCTGCAAAACCATCGTTTTATGATGATGAGATCTTTGATTCACCTCCGTTTCAGGTCAAACTCCTTCGTCGGTATCTCAAATTTCTGAATTGTATTTCAAGTAAAAAGGCATATCGAAAAGTGGTAAATCTCTTCATGACGCCTCGGATTGATCAACAAAAGATTATTGAGCGATATCATGAATTGAAATTGTTTGAGAACGGAGAGACATTATACCATGGACTTCAGGATCATGAAATCTTTGTCTATAAGGAGGGAACGACTGCAGTTTTGTTGACTTATGCATGGGAGATCGATCATCGATCAAGTTTCAAGAGATTGAGAATCGATTGATTTTAATTGATTAAAGATTTCGAGTTTCATAAATTATTCGAAGTACGCATTAGGATGATACTACCCAATTGAGATTATATATTACCTTCACTCGTAAAAGAATTATGCCAATAAGGATACTCAAGTCACTGAACGTTGAATCTATTAATAAAATGGTTGATTCAGAACGATTTATCAAGACGGAAAATGCAATTCTTGAATTTGTCATATCCACACCAGGGAGCATCTCAAATTGGCATCATCATGGGAATTATGATATTTTTAATTATATTATTTCAGGGATTCAACAATTTTTATTAGGTTCAAATAATGAGCAAGTTATAACTGCAAAGCAAGGAGACTTAGTTCACATCACTAAAAATTCGATTCACAGGGAATCGAATCCATCCGATCAACCAACTAAATATCTCCTCATCCGTGTTGGTACGGGACAATCTTTGTTTCCTGCAGACGCTCCATTAACTGATGTTTGAAATTATTTGGCCATCGATTGTTTGATAATAGTTTCACGACCAAAATAAAAGATACTGATAGTCCAGATAGACCTCATTCGACGTTCAAGTAGCATAAAATGAGATTTAATGATATTATTACATCGATCATCGATGCGGATTATGAGCATAATACGCATTTTGTAGAATTTTTAACATTGAAGCTTTGGACACTTTAATTCAAAAGAAATTAATATCAAGTTAAAATAACAAATTTGCGATTTAATTAAATGATTGGTTGAATTTGGGACAACCTAGATCGATCGTTGAGCAACATCATTTACTAGAGTTATCTAATGTTTTTTCCATGGATTCGATCGATTTTATTATCCGTTTTTCTACTTTACTGAAATTACTATCTATCAAAATTACCTCCAATTATATATCAGGTCTAATAATTAACTGGATAGCCAACTATATAGTTTGGGAAGTGTACTACCACTAATCACAAAGGATACGATCATCAATATATATGGATTCAAGTACCATTTTTTCATACTCCTAATTTCATCAATGGAGTTATCAATTCGTTCAAGATCAGTTTTAACTTATTCTAATGTTTGTTTATTTATCATACTCACATTCTGATCTTAGCAAACGAAACTCAAGACCAACTGCAAACTATAAATGATTCCAGTGAAACTCTAACTGATAGACTGGTCTTGATCCAGGAAATTATTCAAACCCTTCCAGATCAATTAACAGAAATTCCTCACATACAAGTTCAACAGCTTACAGAAGCAATAGCAGAATTATCTGGAAGTGTTTCAGATCTAACTGGAAATGTATCAGATCTCTCAAACAAGTTGATGAACCCAAAAAAGAGAAAACCAAAGAAGTCGACCAAAAAATTACATACTAAAGGAAACATAGTTTCAAGAGGTCTAAGAAGAATATTCAAGAAGTAATAACCAATAAATCATAGAAAACAGATTTGCTTACCTCTTAAATTCATACTAACACATACTACACATGGTAGTAACAAATCATATCGAAAAATTATTTTAAATAGATCTGCGAATATGCTGGTAAACGTGTAACACGTGGTCTATTTCGATCAGCTAATGGTACAAAAGAGGTGATTTATCCAATATGATGATTCTTTCTGTGCAATCATTAATGCTGATGTTAATGCTGCGTACAATATTGGTCGTAAAGCATTTCCTGCTTTATTCACTGATATTGATGTTCCACTGCTTCCAACAAAGCTCTACGATTGATTATCAATTATTGCATATAATTGATTTTCAGTCACTATCTACAAGTGATTTATTCGCATTCTGGAAGGATGTTGGTTGTCTTACGATGACTGATATTGGACTGGATAGAGGCTATAGGGTTATAGCCATTGTGTCAATGTAAATTGGTGCATTAACCGTTAACTCATGCATTGAAGGTGTTGCTCCATCTGAATTCGTCTCCACTTAACTCTGGGTTGAATGATCATTAATACTTAGACTCAAGAATATCGTTAAATTCAAACGATAAAACGCGACCAAGTACATCTTATGGAATCAGCCACGTTAACGTATAATGGGAAAAAAATAGAACTTCCGATTATTATAGGTTCTGAAGGAGAAGTCGCCCTAGATATCTCAAAGTTACGTAAGGAAACCGGTATTATTACCTTAGATCCAGGTTATGTTAATACTGGATCTTGTCGAAGTGAAATCACTTTTATTGATGGCGAAAAAGGTATTCTCCGATACCGGGGTTATCCTATTGAGGAACTGGCAGAGAAATGTAGTTATCTAGAAGTTTGCTATTTAGTTATTTTTGGAGATTTACCAACAGCAGATCAACTAAAAGCATTTGAAGAACGAATAAGCAAGCATACTCTACTCCACGAAGATATGAAGAAATTTTTTGAAGGGTATGCAACAAATGCTCATCCAATGACGGTGTTGTCAACAATGGTTGCATCGTTAACTTCTTACTATCCCAAAGCAACTGTGGAAGAGGATATGGAGAAAAATATGATTCGTTTACTTGCAAAAGTTAAGACGATTGCGGCCTTCTCCTACAAGAAATCCGTTGGTCAAGCATTCATCTATCCTCGTAATAATATGACTTATGTGGAGGATTTTCTGAACATGATGTTTGCAGTCAAAACTGAAAATTATAAAATTAATCCAATCATCGTAAAAGCGTTAAACAAATTGCTTATCCTTCATGTAGATCATGAGCAGAATTGTTCAACTTCGACTGTTAGAATGTGTGGCAGTTCAGAATCAACCTTATTCCACGCTATTTCTGCTGGAATTGATGCTTTGTCTGGACCTCTTCACGGTGGAGCCAATCAGGCAGTCATTGAAATGTTAGAAATGATACAGGCAGACAATGGTGATTACCAGAAATATATCGATATGGCAAAGGATAAATCGACCGGATTCAAATTAATGGGCTTCGGGCATAGAGTCTATAAGAACTTTGACCCTCGGGCATTAATCCTAAAAGAGGCAACAGATGAGGTTCTTGCTGCCTTAAACAAAAAAGATCCGCTACTTGCTATTGCAAAGAAGCTAGAAACGATTGCACTAGAAGATGAATACTTTAAAGAACGAAAGCTTTTTCCAAATGTAGATTTCTACTCTGGTTTAATTTATCGAGCTCTGGAAATTCCCAAAGAAATGTTCACAGTGATGTTTGCGCTAGGCAGAATGCCTGGCTGGATTGCACATTGGCGAGAAAGCAGAATTGACCCTGCTTTTAGAATTC
>JACZSS010000296.1 GCA_022574115.1 Candidatus Heimdallarchaeota archaeon
CTAATTAGTAAGCTTGGAAAATTGGTTCAGCAGCAATTGGCTGACTATACAGCCGGAAAATACAGGCAAGATCGGAATGAAATTCAAGGCTTTTTTGAAGCTATTGAAAAATTTGCTAAGACGGGCTTACCCCTCTCATTGGAGCATTTGAATGCAATAATTGATGACTACAAAAAACGCATCCTACCATATCCGCACTATTCTGGAATTAAAGTTGACATCCCCGAAGATATGAAGATAGATGATTAGTCGAAAAGCTAGTTACGGCAAATTGTTACCTGTGGGAATGTTCAATTGATCATATCGGGATAAATCTAGACTTGGATCCCCCTGTTTGGCTTTATCGACCAATTCAATTACCATTTGAAAATCCTCAACTTCCTGATATTGAAGTGCAGCCAAGATTAGAGTATGTGAGTAGATTGAGTTGTTGCTTAATCCTCCACGTTTTGATAACTCATTCGCCTCATCTATGAGTAATTCTCCTAGGAGTTTACGAGCCTCTTGGAGAAGATCAGTATTGTTTATTTCTTTTGTGACCTCAATTAATTTATCAAGAAAATCTTTTTTCTCATTTTTGGTGATGGTTACATCTTTGACCAAGTCTCGATAAGCCTCACACAATGCCTCAAGAATGTTTTTGCGATTTGAGTTTTCTCCTAAGCATTTGAGATTTGCCTGAGCCAAGTATAGCATTTGTACCATTTTAGTTTGTGACGCAGATGAGTTTGCTGTATTGATTGAATGGAGGGTTGATATTTTCAAACTGTCAATACCTATTCTTTGGAGCAGTCTTGCAACTTTAAAATCGTCTCCTGACCTCCCCCAGCTTAATAAGGCACGATAAATAAAATAATACATGTCTTCGTATTTCTTCAATTCAACACATTTGTCAATTAGGTACTCAAAACCTTTACCCGCATCAACAAAACGTCCTGATGTATGGTTTGTGTTTGCTTCATCGAATAAATTTTTGATGTGACCGTCAATTGAGGATGCCGATTCCACCCGAATAACTATCTAAGTTGATATTTAAACTAATTAGTCAGTGGGATAGTTGTTGTGGCCATAAATTATTAATCTGAAGGTTTGGGTCGCAGTCTCGGCAATTTCATTATCCGGCGATTGTTGTAGTTGTTCCAAAACTTTCAAAATCCGGCTGTCCTTAAAGGGTGCAAAAGCCTGAATTGCTGCAATACGGACTGATTTATCTTTGTCATCCAAACTGATATTTACCAAAAATTCAATTGCCCGATCATCCCCGATCCAGAGTAAGCTTTGAATCGCAAAAATTCGGGTAATGGGGTTCTCATCAGTCTGAGCTGCCATAATGAGAGCTTCAACGGATTTCGTGTCTCTTATCCTTCCAAGTCGCATTGCGGCAGCTTTTCGAATATCAGGTTCATCACTGAAGAGCCTATCAATTTCGACTTTGAGATCTTCAGCTATTGTCATGAGGTAATTCGACTAGAGTTGTAACTCCTAAAGTAAATTTGCTCAACGGAGTACCATAAAATGGGTTAAATATTTCTGACCGAGTCAAATATCTATATTTATTCGAAAAGACACTAATTTCAAGTTACAAAGAGATGTTATTGTCCCCGGATTTTAGATTGAACTTTGAATTGACCAATCCTACGTCTTTTGTCTCATTTGAGGATACACGATTTCCAATTGGTCTAGGGGGTATTCGTCTCTTTCCAAATGTAAACGAACACGAAGTGAAGTTGTTAGCAAATGCGATGGCGCGAAAATTACATTATTTTCATTTACCAATTGGAGGTGCTAAAGCTGGAATTAATAGTTCAGATATCAACGATCTTTACAGATTTGTTAACCACAAACTGATTAAATCAATGCTTACAGGGAATAATCCAAATAATCTTACATTTGTCACGGGTCCAGATCTTGGCACTTCAGAAGCCGAGTTTCAGGATGCATTGACACTGGCAGGTCTAGATGAATTTAGGAGATCTGGTTTACTCGCACAAAAATCAGAGACCCATGGACTTCAGCTCGATAACATTGTCACCGCGTTAGGATGTATTGAGTCTATAAAAGCTCTAATTGCCTATAATGGTGATTTAGCTGATTCTGATCGAATTCGGATATCTATTGAGGGATTTGGAAAAATCGGAACTGGAATTGCCGCACTTCTTCAAGATAATATGGATCTTGTGGGCGTTTCGACCAAGTTTGGATCAGTTTATAATACGGATGGATTCTCTGCCAAAGAACTACTTGACGCTCAAAAAAAACATGGGGACAAATTTATTTATGAGATTTCGGATAACATTAATTCTACGGCTCAACTTTTTGAGGAACCATCTGATATCATTATACCAGGGGCCCGGACTGAAGTTATTACTTCCACTATAGCCAAGTCAATTATTAATAAGTCGAAACCAAACTACATTGTTCCTGTAGCAAATTTTCCATATACAGACGAAGGTCGACAAATTCTCGAACGGAACAAGATTTTGTGTTTTCCTGATTTTATTTCTTCAGCTGGAGCAGTCATTGCAGCAATAACCGAATTTGCGGAGGTGGGCACGGAAGAAAATGCGACAAAACTTGGAAGAGATGCGATGAATTCTGAGATAAGCGATCTATTGAGATCCAAGAAATCTCATGAGAGCATATTTATGTTAGCAAAAAATCAGTCCCTAGTAAATAAGTCCGCCTTACTAAAAGAGGTCCAAAACAGCAAAGGATCTGATATGAAGGAAATTTCGACAAAATTTATTGAAAAATACTCACCGAACCTCTTATAAGATATAAAAAAGATTAATAATTACAAAAATAAATTCATCAAGACCATAAATTAATTGTAAGTGGGATTATGTTGCACTGGTTTACTAGAAAAGATTTATAACCATACGAGTCTCGGAGTAAAAACACTTGTTATAATTTAAGTACACAATCTTTAAGATTATATACTATTGTCACCAAAGTAAATCAATGCTAGCAATGAGCCGAGACTTATCATCCGTGCAAGGTGCACTCGATTTTGAGTTAAGTCAGAACGAATCACGCGTTCTGCATTCAATTGTAAAGTGGCCAGAATTGTCTGATCAAGCGATTCATTCAAAAATCGGCATGAAGAAATCTACCTTTAGTTCTATAAAAACTCGTCTCAAGGAAAACGGGTATTACAAGCGACTATTTATCCCAAACTTCCCAAAAATTGGTTTTGAAATGCTTCATCTCATGTTTGGGCAATTAAATCGTTTTACGACCTACGAGGAGCGAATGAGAATCGCAAATGAGACTATAAAAGGGTTCACTGAGGATTTTTTTGTTGTATCCGAGGCGAATCAAGCGTTTAATCTATCGGTTTCGCAAAATTATACTGAGTATGCAAAGAATTTGGAAACTTTTTTACAGTTGTATTCAGAAAATAAGTTTCTTTCCAAAGAAGGAATGTTTGACAACGCATTTCCTTTTGAAATTTCTCAATGCTTTAGCTTCCTAGACTATGAATCCCTCTTGGCAAAAAGTTTTGGATTTATATCGGAAGAATATGAGAAGAGATACACCATTCCGACTGGGCCAGTTGAGAAAGCTAAGCTTAGTCGAGCAGAACGAAAAGTTTTAGCTGGATTGGTAAAATATCCTGAGGAGACCGACACTCTAATTGCTGAAGAAGTTGGTGTATCTCGCAATACGGTTGCCAATGCGAAAAGAAAGTTTCTCAAAGAAGAAATTTGCTTTACACGAGTAATTCCCAATATTAAAAAACTTGATCATCGGACCCTTGTTTTCTCATTTGTCCGATTTAACCCAAAAATTAGTGATGAACAACGCTCGAATACTGTTGAATTAGTTCGTAATTTAATGGCTCCAATTTTCTATATTAACAAAAACCTGGACGGATTCATCATCTCGGCTCATGCGTCGGAAGAAGAATTTGATCAATTAAATGATGAGTTGATGAGTTTTTATATGAAAAACGAAATTGTTCTCGATGACCCGGTTACCTACAAAATCGATAGCTCTAAAATGAATGTAATCAAAGATCTAGAATTTCTCCCATCGACACTCAAAGTACTTGGGTTTGATGACAAGTCACCTATTTCCGAGCAAAAATAATCGAGAAATTTAATGTGTTGAAAACTATTCTTCAAAGTCCTGTAACTTGTTTAACTTTGCCATTAAAGCATCTAATAAATCTTGTTCGTCTTTAGTGACTTGCATATCTTTCTGTACTGTATCAAACGCCTTGCGTACTACGTTTAATCTCATCCCAAAGAGTTTGAGTTTCTCTCCTTTATCTATGACACCATCCTCATTAGCCTTTTTCAAAAGGTTTTGATATTTCGCCATCTCCTTTTCCACGGTTTTTATGAGATTTTTCTCATCGCTGCTAACGATTCCATCGCTTTGTGCCACTTCCAGGAGCTCATCGAGCAGCTCTTGTGGATCAAAATTTATTTCGCTGTCAGGCATAAGCTAATGTATGGTTTAAAACTCTTAAAGGATGTCCTTCAAAGTCGGATTCGAAACTGTTCAGTTGGCAGATTCATCTGCGATCAGGTAACTTTTTTAAATTACTAGGTATCTGTTAATTTGTAGAGGATGCCACATTCACATCACGAATTGCCTGAATCAATTTTAAAATTTATGAGTAAATTCAACAACAATGATTTAACAATCCTCCAAACATTGCATGAGCTAGGAGAGAACAAGTGGGGAACTAACTTGAAAAATTGGATCCCAGCTGTTTTAGACATTTGGCACACAGCTTTTTCCGAACTTCATTTCACTTCTGAGCGTACATATTCAGCAATCAAGGATAA
>JACZSS010000297.1 GCA_022574115.1 Candidatus Heimdallarchaeota archaeon
CATTCGTCACCAAGAATAATCCGAGAGTTCAGCTGACGGGCTAAAAATCTTTATTGAGTGAAAATTGAATTGAATTAGTGCAAAACAGTTCCGATCGCCAGTCATTTCTTCTGGGAATTACTGGTCCCTCCTCATCTGGTAAAACATATCTAAGCAACGAGATACTAAAAAAAGCAAAATTCGAAGGAGTGGACCATGTATATATCTCGACAGATGAATTTTATCGAGATCTGTCCCATTTAAGTCCAGAAGCACGAAAACTAGTTAACTATGATGAGCCAAGTTCTATTGATGAGGTGGAATTTATTGAAGCATTAAATCAATTAAAGGCAGGTCAATCTGTTGAAGTTCCAATTTACGATTTTTCCGCCCATAACCGAACTGCAGAAAAACGAACAGTACGTCCAGCTGGTTTGGTAATAGTTGAAGGCATCTTCACCTTGGCATTTGATGAGATTGTTGATCTCTTTGACTTCTCAATTTATGTAGAATTAGCTTCTGATCTACGAGTGCTTCGTCGCATTAGGCGAGACATAAATGAACGGGGCCGAAGTTTAAACTCAATTATTGATCAATATCACAACACTGTTCGACCAACTCAGAATAAACACGTCGAGGCAGATCGTTCAAAGGCAGATGTGATTGTGATTGGTGACAAAACTACCTACCCCGTAATAGATTTAATATTTTCAAAGGTGCAAAAATAAGTTAATATTGATGATTCACATTGATATTATGTGACTTTCAAAGTTGGAATAATTGGGGCGGGCATAATTGGAGGTGCGTTCACCTGGGGTTTTAATGAGTTTGAAGAGACCGAGGTCGTAGCCATATGTGATCTTGATCCATGGAAAACAAACGCCTTAGCAAATGAGTTTCACATAGAACATACCTACACAGACCACAAAGAAATGTTAAAGCGGGATGATATCGATATCATTTACATCGGTGTACCGCCAAAGCATCACAAATCGATATTTCTAGATAGCATCAAATCAGGCAAACATGTTTTGGTTGAGAAACCGATTGCATTGAATTACCAGGAAGGAAAACAGATGATGGATGCCGCGAAAAACTCCTCTTGTATAACAGCTATTGATCTGATTTTTCGTTACAATTTAGCAGTCAAGAAACTGAAAGAATTGATCTCCTCTGATCATATCGGAACCATTCGACGATTACAATTAACTTTCAGATTCCCAATATGGCCACGAGACTGGCAACAAGTTAATTGGCTCAAAGAGCGAATTCAGGGGGGTCCTCTAAGAGAAGTTGGCTCTCATTTCTTTTTCTTACTTACTGAATTATTTGGTTCAGTCAAACGATTATCTTCTTTAGTCGAATACTCCGGTCCTGATTGCTATGAAAATGGAGTTGTCGGTACAATTGAAATGGAAAGTGGTTTGGTCTGTACCTTAGATCTGTTGGCTGATGTACCCGAGTTGCAGGAAAATACACTGACTATCCATGGGGAAAAAGAGACAATATCGTTTACGGATTGGTCTAAATTAAACAGATTGACAAAAGATGGTGTATGGGAATTTTTTTATGAGGACAAAGGTAATGCGACACAAGAAATAATTCGAGAATTTATCCAAGCTATACGAGGTGAAGACCACGATTTGGTTGCATTAAAGACTGGTGTATATACTCAACAAATACTAGATGCGATAATTTCTTCGAATGGTGAATGGGTGTATTTCAATAAATAATTGACTGTGCGTTTATTGACTGCGCGTATATTAATTTCCAAAACAAAAAAAACTGACCTGAATCTTCGAAAGTCGATGTAGTTAATAATAATTGCGTGCTTCCAACAATTCATCATTGGATATATGCGCATTCGTTAATTAAAAACCAAAATTAATTATTTACGACTGCGCACTATTTATATTTCATGAGGGATACTAAAAATTATGGGACGACGTCCGATAGGTAGAAGGTATCCCAAACATATCTCTATCCAAGTTAAAGATATACACAATCAGGATTTGAAGGCGTATGTTGATTTTCTTAACAAGTCTGCACCTTTAGACAATCAAAAGTGGGGTATTCGGGACCTTATTCTAACGCTGGTATATGGCCATGCCGGCAAACTTGAACCCACCTGGTTTAAAGATAATCACTTTGAAAAATTGGATGCCTCTGTAATTCAAAATTTTCATGATGTCATAGCTCCTCTTCGACCAGCAGACCCACTCTTAGGTGATGATAAAAAGGCAGGTCAGAAGAAATCAAAAACCTCAAGAGGAAAAAGGATCAATCCGTTCAAGACTGGGGTTGGATCTGAAAAACTGACCAAGGAATTGACTTCTCTTCAGGGGGGGTTAAGTCATAACTAATTCGTCTTCATCTTTCCCAATACGTGATCGACTCAGGCTAGAGTTCGATGGCTTGGATGCTGAGTCGTTAAATTCATTGGAATTAATTACAAAATTCTTAGTTGAGTTTACTGATGATCTTGCTGTGGATCAGGCAATTGATATGATCGAGCAAACTGATTATAGAATTCTTCAGCTATTCAAAACTTTAATCGAATCTTACTCCACCCTCAAAATTTCTGCACAAAATTACACCGACCAAATTGAAATGAATAGACATCAATTTTCTGCTCAACCTTCAATTGACCTTAAAGACCCAGATGAAGCATTCCTTGAGAAATCTCAAAGTGTATTACTGAATATTTCTGAAGATTCTAGTTCAGATCTTGTCCATGATGCACAAATGACTGAATCCAGGTTGCAACAGCTACTTACTAGCACCCATAATCCCAGATTTGCAGAATTATTCCTCGCAGTGGTTGAGCATTGGTTACGAACGGGTCAACCCATCTCCCGGTCGCAAGCTCAACTGCTTGTAAATCAGCCACGTACCATTAGGGCTTACAGAGAGGCGGTAGACCCGACAATCTATTCCTCAAAATCAGCTATTCTTATCTCAGAATTATTAATTCAGGAAAAATTGAACGGCAAAATATTCATGGAACCAACGGAACTAGGATTGGATGTTTACAAGTATTCTAAATACTATCTAGACAAGCAGCAAGTTAGAAAGAGATTACATAAATTACTATCCTTAGAACTGTTAAATGACACCAAGAAATCGATACTGTTATATCTAGCCATTTCTGAATTTCCTATTTCTAATTCAAGTTCAGATCGTAAAAAAGTGAGTTTGGTATTAGAAAAGAAGGGACTCCAGTTAGATCCTGATAATGTAAGGCGGATATTACAGTATTTTACGAAATTAGGTATTTTAAGAAGAATCCCTGATCCTCGACAAAACAACATTCATTATTATCATCTATATGATTTTAAGGATTTCGCCACTCATTTCAGGGATTTTATAACAAATTCATTTTAGTGAAAATCCGCAATAGTAGCAATAGTCCGAGGTCGCCTCTACAAATTCGTTGCATTGATAGCACTGAATATTTCTTTCTCGTGATATCTCTTCATTTTTTATTGCATCCGCAATTTTGTTAATAGCTTTTACGGCATAGGGTTTAAGATTTTTCAAATGAGAGTTGAAATAGTTTGATTTGGTAGCAGATAGCGTCGAAGGTTTTCGTGATCTATGCCCATGATCAAGTTGGCTAGTGAAACTGAATGAATTGTCAGGATCAATCAAACCAATAGGCAATATAGAAGGCTGAGATTTTTGAATAATGGCCCGACACTTGATCAATACTGACGACGCATTTATTTTCTCTTGTTTCACTGAGACAGTCGTTATAACCAGAATAAGTAGTAATGTTGTAAAAAGTGAAAATTGATAGGATAAACTAAGCCAGATACTAAACCAGAGCAATATTCTTAGAAGTGCGAGTTGAAAGGATTTGTTACCTTGGATTAAACTAAGCGACCTGTAATGCGAGGGTAATCGTTGTATGCCTCCTGGTGGATTGAGAATGCTAGATCCCAGCCCAAGGGTTACCAAGCTTGTGTCAGGCATGACCTTAGTATAGAAGAAGAGTGCAACCATCAACAACACAACAAGGGAAAAAAACGATGAGAGACCATCGTACCCCGAGATAACGTAATAACTGCCCAAAAATAGTGCACCCGAGATTAAAGAACTTATGTAACTCTGGAAAGTACTAAACCATACCGGTGAAAGCGATTCAGAAGCTCTTAAGTAATAACCATATTTTCTAAGATGTGCAGCATCCTTTAAGCCTGTAAGAAGTCCACTGGCTAGCACAAATAAAATCAACAATAAGAATGGCTGACTATTGATAAACAAGGTTGCAAACCCTAAGACGAGAAAACCATAGACAAAATTGATTAAAAAAATTTCAACGTTAATTCTTCGATCGGATACATAGATCTTGTTATAAGCCTTAATATCCCCGTTTGGCGGATTAACTGTAATATTTTCTGCTAATCGTCCAAACAAAAATTCAGCAGGCGTAGTTTCCTCTAACTTCATAGTATGAAAATAGCCGGGTCAGTATTTGTAGTAAAATAATACGTGGGTAATATCTAAGTAGAGTTTGCAGTCTCTAATTTTAGTTCGCCATAAACTTTAACAAACCTATGAATGACTGTGATGGCAACTAAACCAAGTAAAATGCCAAGAGACCAAATAAATACTCCTTCTCCGTAAAAGTGTGCAATCAGTGATGCAATGAAGAGTGCACCCATTCGCTCCGCTCGCTCCATTATTCCGATACCAGACAGGCTGACTCCAAGACCCTCGCCTCTTGCTCGTAAATAGCTAATCGAATATGATGCAACAAGCAAACTTAGGGCTAGTAATTGAT